>NZ_AQPL01000267.1:0-26292 GCF_000395345.1 Cupriavidus sp. WS
CCGCCCCCAGCCGCTGGCAGGTGGCCGGGGTGCCGGCCGACACCATCGTCATCCACGGCGAGCAGGACGAGACCGTGCCGCTGGCGAGCGTGTTCGACTGGGCGCGCCCGCAGGAGCTGCCCGTGATCGTGATTCCCGGCGCCGACCACTTCTTTCACCGCAAGCTGCACCTGATCAAGCAGCTCGTCGTCAATGCGTGGGAGCGGTGACGCGGCAGCGCTTCTGCCCGCCCCGCCCGCGCCTTGCCCGTACCCATTTTTTTGTCGGAAACTGAAACATGTTGAATAGAGCCACGCCGCTTCTCGCGTCCGCCAACACGTCCGTCCTGGCCGCCGCCGCCACCGCCGCCGTGGTCGGCGCCGCCACGCTGCTCGCCCCCGCGCCCGCGCGCGCCCAGGGCGTGCCAACGCCGCAGGTCGCGGCCAAGTCCTGGATGCTGTTCGACGCCACCAGCGGCCAGGCCCTGGCTTCGCAGAACGCCGACCAGCGCATCGAGCCGGCCTCGCTGACCAAGCTGATGACCGCCTACCTGGCCTTCGCCGCGCTCAAGGAAAAGCGCCTGACGCTGGAGCAGACCGTGGTGCCGACCACGCTGGTGCTCAAGGTCAAGAGCGACGAGTCGCGCATGTTCCTCGAACCCAACAAGCCGGTCAGCGTGCAGGACCTGCTGCTGGGCCTGATCGTGCAGTCCGGCAACGACGCCGCGCTGGCGCTGGCCGAAGCCGTGGGCGGCTCGGAAGAAGGCTTCGTGGCGATGATGAACCGCCAGGCCCAGCAACTGGGCATGAAGAACACCCACTTCACCAACACCGACGGCATCCCCGACCCGAACCACTACACCACGGCCAACGACCTGGCCACGCTGACCACGCGCCTGATCAAGGACTTCCCCGAGTACTACGGCATGTACTCGCAGAAGGAATTCACCTACAACAAGATCCGCCAGCCCAACCGCAACCGTCTGCTCTACATCGACCCGACCGTGGACGGCGTCAAGACCGGCCACACCAAGTCGGCCGGCTACTGCCTGATCTCGTCGGCCAAGCGCCCGCTGGCCAACGTGCCGAACGGTTCGCGCCGCCTGATCTCGGTGGTGATCGGCACCGCCACCGAAGCCGTGCGCACGCAGGAAAGCCTGAAGATCCTCAACTACGGCTTCCAGTTCTTCGACACGCTGCGCCTGTACGACCGCGGCCAGGTGCTGGCCACGCCGGACATCTACAAGGGCCGCGCGTCCACCATCAAGATCGGCGTCAAGGACGAGACCTTCATCACCGTGCCCAAGGGCACGGGCGCGCGCATCAAGCCGGTGCTGGAGCGCCAGGAGCTGCTGGTGGCGCCGATCGCCGCCGGCCAGCAGGTCGGCACCGTCAAGCTGATGGACGGCGCCACCAAGGTGGCCGAGTTCCCGGTGGTGGCGCTCGAGGAAGTGCCCGAGGCCGGCTTCTTCGGCCGCCTGTGGGATACCATCCGCCTGTGGTTCAAGCGCAAGTAAGCAGGAGGGCTTTGCCATGAGCACCGACGACCCCAAGGGCAGGCCGGGCGACATCCCGCCGTCCGAATCGCTGATCGAATACCCCAGCCATTTCCCCATCAAGGTGATGGGCAGCATGCAGGACGGCTTCGCCGAAGCCATCGTCACGCTGGTGCAGGAGTTCGACGCCGACTTTCACGCCGGCAAGCTGGAAATGCGCCCCTCGCGCAACGGCAACTACCTCGGCCTGACCATCACCGTGTGGGTCACCAGCCGCGAGCAGCTCGACGACCTGTACCGCGCGCTGACCTCGCACCCGATGGTCAAGATCGTGCTGTAGTTCGCGCTCCTCTCCTGCTTGCGGGAGAGGGCGCGGGGGTTGCGAATGCTGCCGTGCTGGAAAAAACCGGCGGCTTCGTTTCTCGCCTCTGCGCTGGACAAAACCGCTGGCCCCGCTTGATGTGGCTCCTAGCTAAACCGCCCCTCTCCCCGGCCCTCTCCCCGTGAGGGGAGAGGGGGAACACCTTGCCTGGGCCAGCTCTCGCGGTGTGGGCCCATTCGCGGCTTCGTCGATCGCCCCGGGGGTTCCTCCCCTCTCCCGCCCGCGGGAGAGGGGCCGGGGGAGAGGGCGGGGGCTTGCGAATGCCGCCGTGCCGAAAAAACCCCCGGCTTCGTTGCCCGCCGCTGCCAGCCCCAAAACCAAAAAAACCATGAACACCATCACCCTCAAGCCCGGCAAGGAAAAATCGCTGCTGCGCCGCCACCCCTGGGTCTACGCCACCGGCGTGGCCGCCACCGAAGGCCGTTGCGAGCCGGGCAGCACCGTGATCGTGCGCGCCGCCGACGGCCGCTTCCTGGCGCGCGCGGCGTACAGCCCCTCTTCGCAGATCCGCGCGCGGGTGTGGAGCTTCGACGAGAACGAGCCGGTCGACCACGCCATGTTCAAGCGCCGCGTGTCCGCCGCGCTCGCGCACCGCAAGCAGTGGGTCGCCGACAGCAACGCCGTGCGCCTGGTCTTCGGCGAGTCCGACCGCCTGCCGGGCCTGATCGTCGACTACTACGGCAGCGGCGCCGGCGGCCAGCTGGTGTGCCAGTTCAACTCGGCCGGCGTGGAAGCCTGGAAGGACGCGCTGGTGCAGGCGCTGGTCAAGGAAACCGGCTGCCCCAACGTCTACGAGCGCTCCGACGCCGCCGTGCGCGAGCGCGAAGGCCTGCCGCTGGTCACCGGCGTGCTGGCCGGCGCCGAGCCCGACCCGGCGCTCAACGTCACCGAGCACGGCGTGCGCTACTACGTGGACGTGCGCAACGGCCACAAGACCGGCTTCTACGTGGACCAGCGCGACAACCGCAAGCTGGTCGGCGACCTCGCCGCCGGCCGCGAGGTGCTCAACTGCTTCTGCTACACCGGCGGCTTCTCGCTGGCCGCGCTGCGCGGCGGCGCCACCGCCGTGACTTCGATCGACTCGTCGGGCGAAGCGCTCAAGACCGCCGCCGGCAACGTCACGCTCAACGGCTTCGACCCCGCGCGCGCCACCTGGCTCGACGCCGACGTGTTCAAGACGCTGCGCCAGTTCCGCGCCGAGGGCCGCCAGTTCGACCTGATCGTGCTCGACCCGCCCAAGTTCGCGCCGTCGGCCCAGCACATCGACCGCGCCGCGCGCGCCTACAAGGAGATCAACCTGGTCGGCATGCAGTTGCTGCGCCCGGGCGGCCTGCTGTTCACGTACTCGTGCTCGGGCGCGATCAGCATGGAGCTGTTCCAGAAGATCGTGGCCGGCGCGGCGACCGACGCGCGCGTCGACGCGCGCATCCTGCGGCGCCTGTCGGCCGGCACCGACCACCCGATGCTGGCGGCCTTCCCCGAAGGCGAATACCTCAAGGGCCTGCTGCTCGAAAAGATCTGAGGCCCCGGCGGCGCCGTTTCCGGCAATGCCAGGCAGCCCGCCCGCCGCGCCAGGCAGCGCGGCGGGCTTTTTCTTGCCGGGACTCAGACCTGCGCGAGCCCGCCGTCGACAAAGAATTCGGCGCCGTTCACGAAGCTGCTGTCGTCCGACGCGAGGAACAGCGCGGCGGCGGCGATCTCGGCCGGATCGCCGACCCGGCCGAGCGGCGTGGCGGCCGCCAGGTGGCCGTAGATCGCATCGGCCTGTCCTTCGGGCACCAGCCCGGTCAGCCCGGGCGTGCGCGTGGCCCCGGGGCTCAGCACATTGACGCGGATGCCGCGCGGCTTCAGGTCGAGGATCCACGAGCGCGCGAAGTTGCGCACCGCGGCCTTGCTGGCGCTGTACACGCTGAACGCTTCGGTGCCCGAGGAGCCGGCGGTGGAGCCGGTCAGGATCACCGAGGCGCCGTCCTTGAGCAGCGGCAGCGCCTTCTGCACCGTGAACAGGGTGCCCTTCACATTGGTATCGAAGGTGCTTTCGTAGTGCGCCTCGGTGATCGTGCCGAGCGGCGCGAACTCGCCGCCGCCGGCATTGGCGAACAGCACGTCGATCCGTCCCGCCTCCTGCCCGACCAGCGCGTAGAACCGGTCCAGGTCGTCGAGGCTGGCGACGTCGCCGCGCAATGCCGTGACATTGCCGCCGAGCTGCGCGACCGCGGCGTCGAGCGCATCCTGGCGGCGGCCGGTGATGAAGACGCGCGCGCCTTCGGCGACGAAGCGCCTGGCGGTGGCCAGGCCGATGCCGGAACTGGCGCCGGTGATGACGGCGATCTTGCCTTCGAGTTTGTTGCCCATGCTGCGATTCCTTGCGGTGTCTTGCGGCCTGCCACCATTGGCACGCCGGTGTGGGAGCAGAATAGGCCGCGCCCAGGTGCGGAACAAGGCAGCCTGCGGCAAGGGATTGTTCTATATTTGCAATAGTTCAAAGGAGCCACTTTTGCCCGCCGCCGCCGACCTGCCCGATTTCCCCGACGTGACCGACATGCTGCTGTTCGCCCAGGTGGTCGAGCACGGCGGCTATACCGCCGCCGCGCGCGCCACCGGCATGCAGGCATCGAAGCTGAGCCGGCGCGTCGCGGAACTCGAGGCGCAGCTCGGCGTGCGGCTGCTCCAGCGCACCACCCGCAGCGTCACCGTGACGGAGATCGGGCAGACGCTCTACCGGCATTGCGTGGCGCTGCAAAGCGAGGCGCGCGCGGCGCGCGAAGCCGTCGAGCGCGTGCGTTCCGCGCCGCAGGGCGTGGTGCGCCTCAGTTGTCCGCCGGGGCTGCTGCGCAGCGACGTGGCGGCCATCCTGTCGCGCTACCTGGCCGAACACCCGCTGGTGCGCATCGACCTGGTCGCCACCAACCGGCGCGTCAACGTGGTGAAGGAAGGGTTCGACATCGCCATCCGCGTGCGGCGGCCGCCGCTCGACGACTCCGACCTGGCCGTGCGGCCGCTCGGCGACTCGGCAATGGTGCTGGTCGCCAGCCCCCGCCTGCTCGCCTGCTACGGCCATCCGGCCACGGTGGCGGCGCTCGCCGGCCTGCCCACGCTGGGCACCGCGCGCATGGCCGACAAGCACGTATGGCCGCTGCGCGGGCCGGGCGGCGCGGAAGTGCCCTTTCATCACGTGCCGCGGCTGGCGACCGACGACATGTCCACCCTGCTGCACGCCGCCTGCGATGGCGCCGGCGTGGCATGCCTGCCCCACAACTTCGTGCAGCGCGCGCTCGACGAAGGCGCGCTGATCCGCGTGCTGCCGGAATTCCGCCTGCCGGTCGGCATCGTCCACGCGGTATTCCCGAGCCGGCGCGGGCTGGTGCCGGCGGTGCGCACGCTGCTCGACGCGCTCGTGCGCGGCTTCGGCACACCGGCCGCGGGCGGGCGCTAAGGCGATGCGCGCGCGGGCGCCTTCCGCTAGCGCGCCGCCCCGCGCCACCGTTTTCCGCGACGCGGCGGCCGACCTCGCGGCCCATCGCCGCCGTCATCACGCGCCGTCATCACGTCTTCATGCGAACGTCTTCGGTCCGTCACAAAACCTGCCTATAGTCCGCTGTGCGGATGCGGCATTGGCAGGTGTCCTTCCGCCTCTTCCTATCAGTCTTCGTGGTAGTTGCCCCGCGGCGTAGCGGGGCTTTTTTTTGCCTCGCCGGCGCTGCTCGGCAAGCGGCGCTGCCCCGCGCTCGCGTACCAGCGCGCGAATTCCAGCGGCGGCATCGGCCGCGCGTACAGGAAGCCCTGCATGAACGACACGCCGCGCGCGCGCAGGTAGTCGAACTGCACCGGCCGCTCCACGCCCTCCGCCACCAGCCCGGCGCCGAGGCGCTGCGCCAGGCCGATGATGGTGTCCAGCACCGGCGCGTTGCCCTGCTCCGGGTCGATGGCCTGCACGAAGCCCTTGTCGACCTTGAGCAGGTCGAACGGAAACCGCTGCAGGTACGACAGCGCGCAATAGCCGGTGCCGAAGTCGTCGATGGCCACGCGCACGCCCTCGGCGCGCAGGGCATGCAGGTTGCGCTGCGCCTGCTCCGGGTTCTCGACCAGGCCGCGCTCGGTGATTTCGAGCACCACCACCGGCTGGCGCGCCGACACCTCGGCCAGGAAGGCGCGCATGTCGGCCAGCAGGCCCGGGCTCGACAGGTGCTCGGCGGCGAGGTTGATGCCGAGGTGAAACCCGGGCCGGGTCTGCCAGCCGCGGAAATCGCGCGCCACCATCTCCAGCAGGTGCCGCGTCAGCGGCACGATGACGTGGGTCTGCTCCGCGGTGGCGATGAAGGTATCGGGACGCACCGGGCCCGTGCCCGGGCGGTCCCAGCGCAGCAGCGCCTCCGCGCCCTCGCAGCGGTCCTCGGCGGCGCTGTAGACCGGCTGGTACTCGACGCGGAACTCGCCGTCGCGGATGGCGCGCAGCAGTTGCTCGCGCTCCGAGCGCCGGCCCTGCTGCAGCCGGTGGCAGAGGAACACCAGCACGCCCGACAGCAGCACCGCGAACGGCATGAAACGCTGCAGCAACTCGTGCCACGCGGCGTACAGGCGCGCGCGCAGGCCGTGCACGCGCACGCCGATCCGGGTGCCCGACACGTCGGCGTCGCCCTCGAACAGCATCGAGGTCATCGCGCGGGTGGCCTCCGGCACGCCGCCGCGCAGGGCGATGCCGTCGCCCACGCGCAGCTCCAGGCTGTAGCCGCCGAGCGGCGCCACCGCCTGCAGCAGGTCGAGCAGGTGCTGGCCGTCGACGATGGTCAGCACCGAGCGCGCGCCGCCGGATTTCTCCACCAGCAGGGCCGGGCGGTCCGGCATCAGCGGCGAGCCGCTCACCATGCGGGTCCACGGCTTGCCGGGCACCCTGGCCGGGAACGCCTTGACCGAGGACAGCGGGTAGTCCACCGGGCCGTCGATCGACGAGCAATAGATGCGGTCGTGGTCGGTCAGCAGCACGGAGCGGAAATACGGCTCCAGCGAGCCCACGCGCGCCAGCTGGTTGGCGATCGGCGCGCACGGCTGCTCCGTCAGCGGCAGCAACTGGCCCGCCACCAGGCGCGCGTGCCCGAGTATGCTTTCCGCCCGGTTGCGCACGAGGTCGGCGACCTGCATCGCCTCGCGCCGCTCGTGGCGGCGCGCCTCGGTCCAGCTCAGCACCGCGCACAACAGCAGCGGCACGAGCGCGACGCAGGCCAGCAGCAGATGGCGGCGCCACGGCGGGCGGTCCGAGATGGCCGATTCGGACAAGATTGACTCCCTGTGATGAAAAGCGCCGGTGCCCGGCGAGCGGAGCGCGTCGCCCGGGCACGGCGCTCCGGCATGATCAAAGCCCGGCTATGGTACGGCGATGGCTTCGCAGCCGGTGAAATTGGCGCACGAGCGTGGCGCGCGGGCAGCTTGCAGATGTCTCGTCTCTTTTTATCGAACAGGAATTTTCCGATATCGTCCGATAAATTTCCGATAAATTTCCGATAAGCGTCCGACAGCGTCTGATCGAATATCCGGATCCGGTCCCGCGAAAACGGATGCCTTGCCGTTTTTTCAAGACACTGCCATCGCCATGAGGCGAGGTCAATCATATCTATGCCGGCATTGTGGATTCCCCTCATTGCCGGCGGCCATTCCCGCGCCAAATTGAACTCCGTTCTTCCATTTCGCCACTCCCGGTCTGATTTCGCGGCGAATTCTCCATGAAATAAGGCGGCCATAACTTCAATCGCGCGGGCAATTGATATAAAACAATCAATAAAGAAATTTCCAAAACGAATTCACGAATTGTTTTTAAACCTGGCATGGCGGGCGGCATGACGACCGCGGCACATTACCGGAAAATGCCGGCGGAAACGTCACCGAAAGCGGGACCGAAAGCACCGCCAGGAAGGACTCGCGGCCACGCGCCAGGAACCGAACGGCCCGCCGCCCTACCGCGCACCCTGCCCCATCGCCGCGCGCACGCCGTTGCAGTGCCGCACCAGGTTCGGCCGCGACAGCACGAAGCGCTTGAGCGGCGTGTCGATGTCGTAGCAATGGATGTTGGCGACGAAGCCGTAGATGCCCGCGTCGGTGCTGGCCGGCGCGTCGCCGAACAGGAAGGCCCGCTCGCCGATCAGGCGGGACACCACCGCAAGGTCGGCCATGCCCCGCGCATACACCTCGTCCCGCTCGTAGCGCCCGATGCCTTGGTAGTAATAGCGCTCGAAGTTGTACTGCCGCGCGGCGAGGAGCGCGTCCTCGGTGAGGTCGGCATGCGTGCGCAGCAGCGCCGCCATGAACGCCGGCCAGTAGCGCTCGTCGCGCCAGCGCGAATACGACATCACCCAGTACAGGTCGTCCAGCGTGCGCCGCACGAGGTGATCGAGGTCGCGCTGCGCGTCGGTCAGCGCCGCGTCGATGGACAAGCCGTAGTGCTGCGTCAGGTGGCGCACGATGGCGTCGCTGTCGCCAATGGCGTGGCCGTCGTCGTCCACGTAGGGCAACTGCGCGCGCGGCGCCGACCGCGCGTCGAGAATGTGGCGATGCCCGAACGCCAGCCCGCACAGCTTGAGGAAGGCAAAGACCTTGAGGCCGTAGGGATTGTTGTCCTCCACGCCGAACAGGTCCGGGTAGGAATAGAGTGTGATCACGCGGCGCTCCTTGCTGGCGGCCAGCCTGGCACGAGGGTCCCCGCAGTGTTCGGGAAATGGCCGCGCAAGGCAAGCACCAGCGCGGCGGGCGCGGCAGGCGGGCGCCCACGCCGCCACATTCGCCGGCGGCGCGGCGGCGCCGATGCCTGCGGCGTCACCTCATGCCCGCCAGTGTCGGCAAGAGCGGGGAAGAACGCACCAGCAATCCCGGCCGCCGCGCCAGACGCCCGCGGCCATGCATCAGGGCCGCGCGTAGGCCACCAGCCCCTCGACCAGCGCATCAAACGTGACCCGGCAGCGCGGGCTGTTGCGCAGGTCCTCGTGCATCGTCACCCAGGTGTCGAGCTGCATGGAGAACGCGCCTGGCAGTACCCGCGCCAGCGTGTCGTCGCGCGCGGCGAGCGCGGCCTGGCAGATGCCGATGCCGGCGCCGCTGCGGATCAGCGCGAGTTGCGCGAGGTCGCTGTCGGTGCGGATCGAGAACGCATCGCGGTCGAAGCCCGTGAAGGACCGGCTGGCCGCGCGCACGAACGCGCTCGGCTGGTCGTAGCCGATCAGCGCGTGCCCGGCCAGCTCGCTGACCCGGCGCGGCGCGCCATGCCGGGCGAGGTAGTCCTTGCGCGCGTGCAGGCCGATCTCGATGTTGCCGACGCGGCGGGCAAGCAGCTGCGCCTGCTCGGGCCGCATCATGCGCACCGCGATGTCGGCCTCGCGCCGCAGCAGGTCCTGCACCCGGTTGGTCAGGACCAGCTCGATCTTCAGTTCCGCGTGCCGGCGCCGCAGGCGCTCGACGATGGGCGGCAGCACCTCGACCCCGACCACCTCGCTGGCCGACACGCGCACCACGCCGCGCACGCCTTCGCCATAACCGGAGGCCGCGCGCTCGAGCGAGGCGGCCGTGCTGGCCATGATCTCCGCGTGGGCGCGCAGGCCCAGCGCCACCTCGGTCGGCGCGAGGCCGACCTGCGAGCGCGTGAACAGGGCCACGCCCAGCGCCGCCTCCAGCGCCGCGACGTGGCGCCCCACGGTCGGCTGGGTCAGGCCCAGTTCGCGCGCGGCGCCGGACAGCGAGCCGGCCTTCAGCACGCCGAGGAAGGAGCGGTAGAGTTCCCAGCCGATATTCGAGGTCATGCGTAAATGTATAGTGACTAGTCGGAATTCGGTAATTTTCGTTTAGCCCATCCGCTCGCAGAATACCGCCATCGACACGCCTTTTCGGAGAGCAAGATGGCAAACGGCAACACGGTCCTGGTTCTCGGCGCCACCGGCGGCGCTGGCGGCGAAGTGGCGCGCCAGTTGCGCGACGCGGGCTGGGACGTGCGCGCGCTCCGGCGCGGCGCGGCGCACGCCACCGGGCGCAGGGACGGCATCCTGTGGCTGCGCGGCGATGCGCTCGCCGCCGCGGACGTGGCCAGCGCCGCGGCGGGCTGCGCGGTGATCGTCCATGCGGTCAACCCGCCCGGCTACCGCAACTGGCAGCAGCTGGTGCTGCCGATGCTCGACAACACCATCGCCGCCGCCATCGCGCAGCGCGCGACCATCGTGCTGCCCGGCACGGTCTACAACTACGGCGCCGACGCCTTCCCCGTGCTGCGCGAGGACGCGCCGCAGCACCCGGCCACGCGCAAGGGCGCCATCCGCGTCGAGCTCGAGCGGCGCCTGGAACAGGCCAGCCGCGCGGGCGCCCGCGTCATCATCGTGCGCGCCGGGGACTTCTTCGGGCCGGGCGCCGGCAACAACTGGTTCTCGCAAGGGCTGGTCAAACCCGGGCAGCCGGTGAAGACCATCCGCTATCCGGGCCGGCGCGGCGTCGGGCACCAGTGGTCCTACCTGCCCGACGTCGCCCGCACGATGGTCGAGCTGCTCGCGCGCCGCGACACGCTCGACGCCTTCGCCGCGTTCCACATGGCGGGCCACTGGGACGCGGACGGCACGCAGATGAGCGGCGCCATCCGCCGCGTGGTGGCGCGCCGCACCGGCGCCGCGCCGCGCGTGGCCGCGTTCCCGTGGTGGCTGGCCGCGCTGGCGTCGCCGTTCGTGGCGACGCTGCGCGAACTGCGCGAGATGCGCTACCTGTGGAACACGCCCGTGCGCATGGACAACGCGCGCCTGCTGGCGGTGCTGGGACACGAGCCGCACACCCCGCTCGACGAAGCGGTGGAGGCGACGCTGGCCGGCATGGGGAACCTCGCGCCCGGCGGGCCGAAGGCAATGGCGGCGGCATGAGGCCGCGGACGGCGGCGCGAATGCTGCTCTGCACCGTACCGCGGTACGGGTTTATGCCGACTTTTCGCCGCCCCCGCGTTGCGGTCTACTGAACGCGCATCAAGACGTGGCTGGAGCGTGGACCCGTACCGCTGTGCTTGCCATCGCGGTGCCCGCCATCGACCTTCGGCCGTGGATTCCTATATCGGGAGACGACATGGTGACCAAGCAGGATGATGCCTTCGTTTTGAAGAACCTTCTCGCACTGGCAGCACTGGAAGCCCTCGGCGGCGCGATCGCGCTGGGGTTCGCGTTCAACCTCCTGACCTGACGCAGGGACAGCCCCGGGGAGCACGCCGGCCACGGCGCTGAGCGCGGCTCCCCACCCGCCGCAAGCCGGCGCAGGCGCAGGCCCATGACGGGACTTCGCCGGCGCCTTCCCGCCATCGCGAACCGGACGCTTGCAAATTTCCATGCCTTGGGTAAAATGCGCGGCTCAGCTTGCCCAGGTGGCGAAATTGGTAGACGCACTAGGTTCAGGTCCTAGCGGTGGCAACACTGTGGAGGTTCGAGTCCTCTCCTGGGCACCACGAAGCTGTATTGCAGTGAGAAAGCGCAGTGAGAAAGCAGTAAAAAAGCAGTGAGTAGGTAGCAACAAGCAATCCGTCAGAGCCCCGCAAAGCCTCGTGCCCGCGGGGTTTTCTGTTTTCCGGCGCCGGTTTTTCGCCACGCCACTCGCCACGCCCCGCCAGCCGCGCGCGCGCGCTTCACGCTCCCCGAAGTCTCCTGACAGAAACTGACAGCAGCCTGGTCTATGCTCCCGCCAGCAGACCGAACGGCGGTCTGACCGGCACGAGACCCATGACCAAAGCTGCGCCAGCTCCGCTGAAACTGGCAATGGACACGCAGCGCTTCCGCCAGCTGGCGAAGCGCCTGCGCGCCGTTGCGCCCGACTTCGACGACAAGACCTTTCTCTCGGTCGCGCTCGACGGCCTGGAAGACCTGACCCTGATGGCGCGCGTGCGCCAGGCGAGCGTGGCCATCCACGCGGCTTGCCCCGCCGGCTTCGACGGCGCGCTGCGCATGCTGACCGAAGCCGCGCCGCATATCGGCGCAGGCTTCATGTCGCTGGTGCCGCCCGACTACGTCGGGCAATACGGGCGCCATGCCGGACGCCGCGCGTTCGATGCCTCGATGAACGCGCTGAAGTTCTTCACGCAGTTCGGCACGTCGGAATTCGCGGTCCGGGAATTCCTGCGCGACGACCTGCCGCGCGCGCTCGCCATCATGGAAACGTGGTCCACGGACAGCAGCGACGCGGTGCGCCGCCTCGCCAGCGAAGGCAGCCGCCCGCGCCTGCCGTGGTCCTTCCGGCTCGGCGAGATAGAAGCCGACCCGGCGCTGACCGCGAACATCATCGACAACCTGCGCGCGGACGACAGCCTCTACGTCCGCAAGTCGGTGGCCAACCACCTCAACGACATCACCAAGCAGCACCCGGACTGGGTGCTGGACCGGGTCGAGGCCTGGCCCGCCGGCAATCCGCGCACCGCGTGGATCGTGAAGCAGGCGCTGCGCACGCTGGTCAAGCAGGGCAACCCGCGCGCGCTGGCGGCGATCGGCGCGGGCGCCGCGCCGCTGGTGGAGATCGGCCGGTTCGCCGTCACGCCGGCCAGCATCGCGCTCGGCGACGCGGTCACGCTGTCGTTCGAGCTGGTGTCGACCTCGCCGGCGCCGCAGCGGCTCGTGGTCGACTACCGGATCACCTACGTGAAGAAATCCGGCGCGACCTCGGCCAAGGTGTTCAAGCTCAAGGCACTGTCGCTGCCGGGCGGGCAGCGCGTGTCCGTGCGGCGCAGCCAGCATATCCGCGACTTCACCACGCGCACCCACTACCCGGGCCGCCACGAGGTCGAGCTGGTCGTGAACGGCCGGCGCATGGCGAGCGGGTTCTTCGATCTGCGCTGCTAGCAAGCCGTTTCGAGAAGATCGGCACGGCAAGTACCGCTTGCGGGCAAACCATCTGCGGCACCCTTGGCGCGGCCGCCGGCATCGTGTTAATATACGATTCGTTTACGTTTCGTATATTAAAAAACATGGGTATCGTCAAGATCTCGGACCAGATGCACGAGAACCTGCGCCTGAGCAGCAGTGCACTGTCCCGCTCCATCAACGCGCAGGCCGAGCACTGGATGCGCATCGGCATGCTGGCCGAGCTGTACCCGGCGCTGAACCACGCGCAGATCTGCCAGCTGCTCATGCGCGCCGAGCAGGCCGGCCATTTCGACCTGGCCGCCATCCTGGCCGACGAAGCGCCGCGCCTGGCCGCCGCCGGAGGTGCGCGATGAGACGCGGCGTTCCGATCAAGTCGCCGGCGGAAGTCGCCCGCGCCCGCGAGGCCGGCAAGCTGGCCGCCGACGTGCTGCGCATGATCGCGCCCCACGTGAAGCCCGGCGCCAGCACCGAGGACCTGGACCGCATCTGCCACGACTACATCGTCCACGAACTCAAGGTGACGCCGGCCAACATCGGCTATCACGGCTACCAGAAGACGCTGTGCGCGTCGGTGAACCAGGTGGTGTGCCACGGCATCCCGTCGCCGGCCAGGGTGCTCAAGGCCGGCGACATCGTCAACCTCGACGTGGCCATCATCAAGGACGGCTGGTTCGGCGACACCAGCCGCATGTACTTCGTCGGCGAGCCCGCGCCGCTGGCCCGCAAGCTGGTGCGCACCACCTACGAGGCGCTGCTGGCCGGCATCCGCCAGGTGCGCCCCGGCGCCACGCTCGGCGACGTGGGCCACGCGATCCAGACGGTGGCGCACCGCGAGGGCTTCAGCGTGGTGCGCGAATACTGCGGGCACGGCATCGGCACCATCTACCACGACGAGCCGCAGGTGCTGCACTACGGCAACCGCGGCGAAGGGCTGCGCCTCAAGGAAGGCATGGTGTTTACGATCGAACCGATGATCAACGCCGGCAAGCGCCACGTCAAGGAACTGCCCGACGGCTGGACCGTGGTGACGCGCGACCACTCGCTTTCCGCGCAGTGGGAGCACATGGTGGCGGTGACGGCGGACGGCGTGGAGATCCTCACGCCGTGGCCCGACGGCCCCGGCGAATACGAAGGCATCTAGCCGCGTCCGATGCGCGTGCGGCGCGCCGCGTCACAGCGGCGAAGCGCCCGAGCCCGCCACGGTGGCGACGGCCAGGCCCAGGCACTGCCCGCATCCGGGCGGCCGGGGAATTTGTGGACGGAAAACCGCTCGATTGTATGCGTCCGGCGGCGCGCGCCGCGCGAAGCGCCGCGCGCGAATGTGGCCGACCGCACCGTGCACGATATTTCCCTTGGCCGCCGGTTAACGGCGTATGCTGGATGCGCCCTCCGGCAAGCAATGCACCACCACGCCACAGGAGTACATCATGGCCAAGAGTCAACTACGCGGTAATCGCGAAGCCAAGAAACCGAAGCAGCCCAAGAAGCCCGCCGCGCCGGCCACCCCGTTCGGCGCCGTGCAGTCACGCGTCGGCAACGATGGCGCCGCCAAGAAGAAGTAGCCTCCCCCGCGCCGCGCCGGACCCGGCGCAGGCAGGCGCCGCCACACAGCCGCCGGTTTTGCATCCCGCCAGGTCTTGCCCGATTTAAGTCTTGCTTAAGACTCGGCCCCTAGACTGGGAGCACTCAACAACCCGGATAGGTGGTGCCATGACCCCCCAAGAGATGCAAGCGCTGGAAGGCTTCCTGAACCAGCTGACGCAGGCCCGCGCCGGCGCGAAGGACCCGCAGGCCGACGCGCTGATCGCCGAAGCCGTCGCCCGGCAGCCCGATGCCGCCTACCTGCTGGTCCAGCGCGCCATGCTGCTCGACCACGCGCTGGCCTCGGCCAGGACCCAGATCACCACGCTGCAAAGCCAGTTGCAGGCCGCCCAGGCCGGCGGCGCCAGCCGCTTCCTCGACACCGAGAACGCCTGGGGCGTCCACGCCAACGCCAACCCCAGCCCCGCCGCCGCGGCGCGCCCCGTCATGGCGCCGCCGCCCAGCGCGCCGGCACCGCTGCAGCCGGAACCCCAGGCCATGCCCGCGCAGGCGGCCCGGCCCGGATTCCTCGGCGGCGGCTTCGGCAGCGCGCTGGGCGGCATCGCCACCACGGCGGCCGGCGTGGCCGGCGGCGCGTTCCTGTTCCAGGGCATCGAGAGCCTGTTCCACCGCAACGGCGGCGGCGGCTTCCTCGGGCAGTCCGCCACGGGACAGGCGCCGACCGAGACCGTCGTCAACAACTTCTACGGCAGCGACGACCGCGCGCTGGCGGACGGGCGCGACACCGGCGTGGATGCCGCGCTGGACAACGGCGGCCTCGACGACGGCCTCGACGATTTCCTGGACGACGACTCGTTCAACGCCTGATCCGGCACGTCACGCGCGCGGCGCGGGCATCGCGCCGCGCCGCATTCCCGCCAGCCGCCGCCATCGCCGGAAGCCCTGCTCAACGCGCGCCGTATTCGTCATGGCGGCGCCACCACACGCCGGTCTCGTTGCGTCCCCTGGGCGCGCGGTCCAGCCACTGGTACATGCCCCACAGGCCGTCCAGCCCGCGCGCGTAGGTGGAATAGGTGTGATAGACCACGCCGTCCTCCAGCACGAACGCGCTCATGCCCGGCCGGTCGCGCGAGTAGGTGGGCGCGTCGGTGCCGCAACTGGCGGCGAAGCGCGCGACCGGCTCCGGCACCGGCGCCGCGTCCATCGCGTGGCCGCCGCGCCGGTAGTTGTATTCCACGTCGCCCGCGCGCTGCTGCGCCTCCGTGACCGCGACGTTGAAATCGAAGTTGAAGTCGCCGCCGAGCGAGGACGCCCACGGAAACGTCCAGCCCATGCGCCGCCGGTACGCCAGCAGCTTCGCCAGCGGCGCGCGCGACACCGCCGCCAGCATGACGTCGTGATGCGCCAGGTGGACGGCAAAGCCGTCGAAGCCGTCCGCGAGCGCCGAGCAGGACGGGCAGCCCGCCGTGTAGTCCGGGCCGAACATGAAGTGATAGACCAGCAGTTGCGAACGCCCGCCGAACAGGTCCGCCAGCGAGGCCGCGCCCGTCTCGGTCTCGAAGCGGTACGCCTTGTCCACGCGCACCCACGGCAGCGCCTGCCGCTGCCGCGCCAGCGCGTCGCTGCGCCGCGTCAGCGCCTTCTCCTCCTCCAGCAGCGCAAGCCGCGCCGCCAGCCATTCCTCGTGTGTTCCGGTGATGTGCGTGGTCATGGTTCGTCCTCCTTGGCTTGGCCCGCGGCGCCGCATCCGGCGCGCCGGCCGATGGATGGTCGTGTGCTAGATTAGCCCCGGACATCGAACGGCGGGAGTGACAAGCGTGGCGGGATTCCGATGGACTCGCTGATCACGGCGGCAGCGCGCGCGCTCGCGGCCGGCGATCCGCTCGGCGCGCTCAACCGGATCGCCCTGCGCGACGACGCGCCCGCGCTCGCGCTGCGCGGCATCGCGCTGGCGCAGCTCGGCGATTTCGCGCGCGCGCGCGCGCGGGCGCTGGTGCGCGGCGCCGCGCGCGCCTTCGGCCCGCAGGAAGCCGTGGCGCGCGCGCGCTGCGTGGTCGCCGAGGCCGAGATCGCGCTGGCCGCGCGCGACCTGGGCTGGCCCGCCCGCGCGCTCGACGCGGCGCGCGCCACGCTCGCCGCGCACGGCGACCCGGTCAACGCCGCGCATGCGGGTTATCTCGCCATCCGGCACCTGCTGCTGACCGGCCGCGTCGACGCCGCCGGGCACGCGCTCACCGCGCTCGACCCCGCGCCCCTGCCGCCCGCGCTGCGCGCCGCCCACGAACTGATCGCCGCGGGCATCGCGCTGCGGCGCCTGCATGCGCGGGCCGCGCGCGCCGCGCTCGCCCGCGCCAGGCTCGCCGCGCGCGACGCGGGCATCCCCGCGCTGCTGGCGGAAGTCGAACACGCCGGCGCCGTCCTCGACACGCCCGCCGCGCGCGTGGTCGCGCATGGCGAGTCGCGCCCCGTGCTGCTCGATGAAGTGGAAACGCTGCTGGCATCGCCGGCGCTGGTGGTGGATGCCTGCCGCCACGCGGTGCGCGACGCCGGCCACGCGGTCTCGCTCGCCACGCGCCCGGTCCTGTTCGCGCTCGCCCGCGCGCTGGCCGAGGCGTGGCCCGCCGACGTGCCGCGCGACACGCTCATCGCGCAGGCCTTCCGCACCCGGCACGCCGACGCCTCGCACCGCGCGCGGCTGCGCGTCGAGATCGGCCGGCTGCGCGCGTTGCTGCGCGCGCTGGCCGGCGTGGACGCCACGCCGCGGGGCTTCGTGCTGGCGCCGCGCAACACGCGCGAAGTGGTCCTGCTGGCGCGCCCGGTCGAGGACAAGCACGCCGCGCTGCTGGCCTGCCTCGCCGACGGCGAATCGTGGTCCAGCTCCGCGCTGGCGCTCGCGCTCGGCGCCAGCCAGCGCACCGTGCAGCGCGCGCTCGACGCGCTGGCCGCCGCCGGCAAGGTGCAGCCGTGCGGCCACGGCCGCGCGCGCCGCTGGATGACCCCGCCCGTGCCCGGATTCGCGACGGCCTTGTTACTCCCCGCGCCGCTGCCGAGTGAGTAGGATGCACTCCACCACCGCGTGACCACGAGGACAGACATGAAACCATCCGCAGCCGAAATCCTCCGCGAATACGGCCCTTTCCCCGGCGTCGACCAGATCGGCGGCGTCACCTACGACGGCCGCCACGTCTGGTTCGCCAGCGGCGACAAGCTCAACGCCCTGGACCCGGCCAGCGGCGAGACCGTGCGCGCCATCGCGGTCCCCGCGCACGCCGGCACCGCCTTCGACGGCCGCCACCTGTTCCAGATCGCCGAAGACCGCATCCAGAAGATCGACCCGCAAAGCGGCCGCGTGCTCGCCACCATCCCGGCGCCCGGCGGCGGCGCCGTCTCGGGCATGGCATGGGCCGAAGGCACGCTGTGGGTCGGCCAGTACCGCGAGCGCAAGATCCACCAGGTCGACCCCGAGACCGGCGCGGTCCTGCGCACCATCGCGTCGAGCCGCTTCGTCACCGGCGTCACCTGGGTCGACGGCGAACTCTGGCACGGCACCTGGGAAAACGAGCAGAGCGACCTGCGGCGCATCGATCCGCAAACCGGCGAAGTGCTGGAACAGCTCGACATGCCGGCCGGCGTCGGCGTGTCCGGGCTCGAGTCCGACGGCGCGGACAGGTTCTACTGCGGCGGCGGCAACAGCGCCAGGCTGCGCGTCGTGCGCCGGCCCGCGCGCGGCGCGGCCGGCGCCGCGGACGAATGAGCGGGCGCGGGCGCCGCGCTCAGTGTTTCTCCGCGGCATCCCTCTCGGCGCGCTGGAAAGCCGGCACCTCGGACAGCCGCAACCCCTCCGGCACGCGCGCGCGCTTGGCATGGCCGACGCGCTGCGCGGGATAGATGCCGGTGTGGCCCGAGAACAGATAGCTCACCACGCAGGCGATGCCCGCGAACACGCCCACCTCCGGGCCGAACAGTTCCATCGCCATGATGGTCGAGGCGATCGGCGTGTTGGCCGCGCCGGCGAACACCGCGACGAAACCCGCGCCGGCCAGCAGCGGCACCGGCAGCGGCAGCACGTAGGCCAGCGCGTTGCCGAGCGTGGCGCCGATGTAGAACAGCGGCGTCACCTCCCCGCCCTTGAAGCCCGAGGCCAGCGTCGCCACCGTGAACGCCATCTTGCCGGCGAAGTCGTAGGCCGGCAGCGGCCCCTGGAACGCCGCCACGATGGTCGGGATGCCCAGCCCCAGGTATTTGTCGGTGCCGATCAGCATGGCCGCGCCCGCGACCACCGCGCCGCCCAGCAGGGGCCGCAGCGGCCCGAACGCGACGCGGCGCTTGAGCGCGCGCGACAGGCGGTGCGTGGCCTCGGCGAACGTCATGCCGGCCAGCCCGAAGACGATGCCCGCCAGCACCATCGCGCCCAGCGTCAGCGGCCCGGGGTGCGGCACGAACGGCACCGCGTACGCGGTGTGATGCACGCCCAGCAGCGGCGGGATCAGGTCGCCCACGATGGCCGCCACGAAGCACGGCAGGATCGCGTCATAGCGCAGCCGCCCGATCGCCAGCACCTCCAGCCCGAACACCGCGCCGGCCAGCGGCGTGCCGAACACCGAGGCAAAACCCGCGCTGATGCCCGCCATCAGCAGGATGCGGCGCGCCTGCGCGCCGAGCCGGAACAGCCGCGTGAGGTAGTCGGCAAAGCTGCCGCCCATCTGCACCGCCGTGCCCTCCCGCCCCGCCGAGCCGCCGAACAGGTGCGTGACCACGGTGCCGGCGAGAATCAGCGGTGCCATGCGCTTGGGCACGATGCGCTTGGGGTCGTGGATCTCGTCGATGAGCAGGTTGTTGCCGCCCTCCACCGACTGTCCCAGGTAGTGATAGGCCAGCCCGACCGCGAGGCCCGCGAACGGCAGCAGCCACAGCAGCCACGGATGCGACACGCGCGTGGCCGTGGCCCAGTCCAGCGCGACCAGCAGCGCGGCCGAGCCGGTGCCGGCAAGCACGCCGGCGGCGGACGCGAGAACGAGCCAGCGGCCCAGGTAAGGCAGCATCGCCAGTTGTTCCGGCGGAACGAATGTTTTCTTCATGATGACCAGATTCGCAGAACACAAACCTGGACGGCGGGACGCCGCATGGTGATCGCACAGACGCGAGCCTACGACTTCCCTGTCCAGGAACTCGTAGGCATCATCAGCCGACAAGGTTGCTGCCGTCGGCGGTTAAGGGAGGCATGCCATCTCCGCAAGCTGTGCATTTTGCCGCAGCCCGATGCCGGGCGCAAGCGCCCGGCGCGCGCCAGGCCAGCCGGCCGGGTCAGTCGTCCCAGCGCACGCCCGCGAAGCGCTCCACGAGGTAGTTGACCAGCGCCCGCACCTTGGGCGGCAGGTGCTTGCGCGACGGATACACCGCGTAGATGCCGAGCTCGATGGCGCGGTAGCCCGGCAGGATTTCCACGAGATCGCCGCGCCGGATGTCGTCGGCCAGCATGAAGCTCGGCTGCAGCAGGATGCCGCCGCCGCTCAGGCCGATGGCGCGGCAGGTGTCGCCGTTGTTGCAGCGTACCGCCGGCTGCGTCTGCACCGTGGCCTCGCCCGCCGGGCCGGTGAGGGTCCATTCGTTGCGCGAGGCGAAGTGGCTGTACGCGATCACCTTGTGCGCCAGCAGGTCCGCCGGCCGCGCCAGCGGCGGATGCCGCGCCAGGTACGCCGGCGCCGCGCACAGGCGCATGCGCGTGCTGGCCAGCCGGCGGCCCACCAGTGACGAATCCTCCATGCGCGCGATGCGCACCGCCACGTCAAACCCCTCCTCCACCAGATCCACCACGCGGTCGTTGAGGCTGATGTCGAGCTCGATCTTCGGGTGCGCGCGCATGAAGTCCGCCCACAGCGGCGCGAGGTGCGCGATGCCGAAGCTCAGCGGCGCGTTGACGCGCAGCACGCCCGCCGGCTCCTCCGAGCCGGACGCCGCCGCGCCCTCGGCCGCGTCCATCAGCGCCAGCACGTCGCGCGCCTGCTGGTAGAAGATGCGCCCCTCCTCGGTCAGCGACAGCCGCCGCGTGGTCCGGTGCAGCAGCCGCACGCCGAGCCGCGCCTCCAGCGCGTTCACGTAGCGCGACACCGCCGCCTTGGACATGGCCAGCGGCTCGGTGGCGGCGATGAAGCTGCCTTTGTCCACCACCGTGCAGAACACCTGCATCTCGAGGGCGCGATCCATTTGTTCACCTGCCTTTATCTCACCTGCCGGGATGATTTGTCGCATTAGACCATCTTTATCCCTGCAACCGAATCTATACACTCGGAATCACGTTCCCACCGATTTGCAGAGGCCCCCATGAACACCCCGATGCAGCATGCATCCCCGGTTCTCTTCGTCTCCCACGGCGCGCCCACGTTCGCCATCGAACCGGGCCTGGCCGGCGCCAGCCTCGCCGCGCTCGGCCAGGTGCTGCCGCGCCCCGGCGCCGTGGTCGTGATCTCGCCGCACTGGCACACGCGCGGCGGCGTGCGCATCGGCGCCAGCGCCGCGCCGGCCACCATCCACGACTTCGGCGGCTTCCCCGAAGCGCTGTACCGGCTGCAATACCCCGCGCCGGGCCAGCCCGCGCTGGCCGCGCGGATCCAGACGCTGCTCGGCGCCGCCGGCTGGCCCGCCACGCTCGATCCGCAGCGCGGGCTCGACCACGGCGCCTGGGTGCCGCTGATGCACCTGCTGCCCGCGGCGGACGTGCCCGTGGTGCAGGTCTCGCTGCCCGCGCCGCTCGCGCCGGCCGACGCGCTGCGCCTCGGGCAGGCGCTGCGGCCGCTGCGCGAGCAGGGCGTGCTGATCGTGGCATCGGGCAGCCTCACGCACAACCTGTACGAGTTCCGCGCGTCGCGCGACGGCTCGCCGGAGGCGGCCGGCGATGTGGCCAGCTATGTGGTCGACTTCGCGCGCTGGACCGCCGGCGCGCTGCGCGACAGGCAGCGCGACAAGCTGCTGGCCTACCGCGACCTCGCGCCCGGCGCCGCGCGCGCGCACCCGACCGACGAGCATTTCCTGCCGCTGTTCGTCGCGCTCGGCGCCGCCGGCGAAAACTACACGCTGCGTGTGCTCGACGGCGGCATCACGCACGGCGTGCTGTCGATGGACAGCTATCTGTTCGACGGCCCGCCGGCGCAAACCCAATCCACGCAGCCCGAGCAACGCGAGGTGGCCGCATGAACGACGCGAACGGAATCGCCAGCCTCGAACTGGAACCCCACTCCGGCCTGCACTACCGCCGCGCCTGCCAGCCGCAAGCGCCGCGCGCGCGGCTGGTGCTGCTGCACGGCGTGGGCGGCAACGAAACCAACTTCGCCGGGCTGGAAAGCGACTGGCCCGACGGCCTCGAAGTGCTGCTGCTGCGCGCGCCGCTGCGCATGGGGCCGTCCGGCTTCGCGTGGTTCCCGGTCAGCTTCACCGCCGGCGGCCCGGTCATCGACGCCGCGCAGGCCGAAGCCAGCCGCGCGCGCGTGCTGCGCTTTCTCGACGCCCTGCCGCCGCTACCCACCGTCGTCGCCGGCTTCAGCCAGGGCGGCATCGTCAGCGCCAGCGTGGGCCTCAGCGCGCCGCACAAGGTCAGCGGCTTCGGCCTGCTCAGCGGCCGCATCCTGCCCGAGATCGAACCGCATATCGCCCCGCCCGAGGCGCTGCGCACGCTCGACGCCTTCGTCGCCCACGGCCGCCACGACGACAAGCTGCCCGCGTTCTGGGCCCAGCGCGCCGACGCGCTGCTGGCGCGCCTCGGCGTGCGCCGCGAGACCCGCCTCTACGACATGGGCCACGAACTGGTCCGCGCGGAGATCGCCGATTTCGCGCAGTGGCTGCGCCAGACCCTCGATCTCGGTTCGCCGCGCGCGGGCCGGGCATGAATACATCGCACAAATGACAATCATTCGCATTTATAATCGTGCACACCTCGACAGAACCAGGTTCTCCCGGCCGTGCTACGCGACCCCGCCCACCTCACGCTGTTCGCCACCCTGATACGGCACTATGACGACCTGGTCGACCACGTCCGGCGCCGCTTCGGCGACCGCCATTTCGCCCGCGACGTGGTGCAGGACGTCTGCGTGCAGGTGCTGGAGCGCCCGCCGGCCGGCATCGTCGCCAGGCCGCTGGCGTTCCTGCGCCACGTCTCCACGCACCGCGCGATCGACCGCTACCGCGCCGAGCAGGCCCGCCAGCAGGCGCTGGACGAATGGGCCGCGGTAACGCAGGCGCATGGCGCGAGCGCGCCGGACGGCGCCCAGGCACTGGCGTTCCGCCAGCAGGTGGACCGGCTCGCGGCGTGCATCGCCGCCCTGCCGCCGCGCTGCCGGGACGCCTTCGTACTGCACCGGCTGCACGACCTGCCGCAGGACGAGGTGGCCGAGCGGCTCGGCATCTCGCGCGGCATGGTGGCGCGCCACATGGCGCGCGCCATGGCCCTGCTCGCGCCGGCGCTTGACGAACTGGCCGCCAGCGCCCAACCTCCGGGGTCCGCCTCATGAAGCCGATTGCCGCGCCAGCCCGGGCCAGATCCGACGCGCCCATGACCGAACCATCCCCGCCCTCCTCCCAGCCATCCCGGCCATCCCCGCCATCTCCGCCCGCGCCGGCCGATCCGCTCTCGCCGTACCAGCAGGCGCTGCGCGAGCGCTTCCCGTCGGTGGAGGCCATCACGCAGGCCGCCCAGGCGCGCCGCGAGCGCCGGCGCCGCGCGCGGGCCGGCACCGCCGCGTGCGCCGCGCTGCTCGCCGCGGCGCTGTGGGTGGCCGATCCCGCATACCGCACCGATCACGTTACCGCCGCGGCCGGCCAGCCCGCCACGCAGGTGCTGGCCGACGGCAGCGAGATCGAGCTCGACCGCGGCAGCCGCGTCGACGTGGCCTGGCACCTGCGCTCGCGCCGGCTCACGCTGGCCGCCGGCGAGGCGCTGTTCCGCGTCGCCCACGGCCCGCGCGCATTCACGGTGCAGGCCGGCGACACGCGCGTGCGCGACATCGGCACCGTGTTCGACGTGCGCCGGCATGACGGCAGCACGCGCGTGGTGGTGCTCGAAGGCGCCGTGGAAGTCAGCGCCGGCGGCGGCACGCGCCGCGTCGGCGCCAACCAGCGGGTGGACGTGCCTGACGGCGGCGCGCCGTCGGCGGCCAGCCGCGTCGACGCCGAGCGCATCACCGCCTGGCGGCGCGGCAAGCTCTCGTTCGACGGCCTGACGCTGGCCGAGGCGGTGCGCGAGATGCAGCCGTTCACCGCGCGCCGCATCGTCATCGACGACAGCCGGGCGGCGGCGCTGCGCCTGTCCGCCGAGTTCGACCGTGACCAGGCCGACGCCATGCTGCCGCTGCTGCCCGGCATCCTGCCCGTCACGCTGCGCACCGCGGCGGACGGCAGCGCGCACCTGGCGCTGCGGGCCGGACAGGGCGGCAACTAGCGGCGGCCGGCGAACATCGGCAAACCGCGGCGGCGGCGAACCCCGGCCGCCGCCGCGCACCCGAAAATTTTTTCCGCGCGCAGGTGTACATCCCGCGCCTCCCGTTCGGCAACTCTCTGACAAGGCCGGATGCACCGGCCGAATTCGGGAGAAATCATTGAAGCCGATCGTTCGTAACCAGCCCGCGCGCCGCCCGGTGGCGCGGCTGTTGTCTCTGGCCGTGCCGGCCGTGGCCGCGCTGTTCGCCGCCGGCGCCATCGCGCAGAGCGCCGCGCTGGCGGTCGACCTGCCCGCGCAGCCGCTGGCGCAATCGCTCGCGGCGCTGGCGCGCCAGGCCGACGTGCAGATCCTGTTCTCGACCGCGCTGGCCGAAGGCCACCGCGCGCCGGCCGTGCGCGGCTCGCTCAGCGTGGAAGACGCGCTGGGCCGCCTGCTGGCCGGCTCAGGGCTGCGGCTGGTGGCCAACAGTCCGCGCACCTACACCATCGTCGCCGCGCCGGCGCCGGGCGCCGAGGCCACGCTGCCGCCCGTCACCGTGCGCGCGCTGGCCGACCAGCCCGAGCCGCCCGCCGGCCTGGCCTACCGCGCGGACAGCGCCAGCCTCGGCGCCCTGGGCAACAAGGCGCTGCTCGACACGCCCTACAGCGTGGACGTGGTCACGCGCGCGCTGATGGACAACCAGCAGGCGGGCTCGCTGGTGCAGGCGCTCAAGAACGACGCCTCGGTCTCGCCCACCAGCAACAACATCGGCGGCCTGTCCTCGCAGATCGCCATCCGCGGCATCGGGCTGGACCTGCTCAACGGCCGCAAGATCGACGGCCTCAACGTCTTCGGCTGGAGCGGCGACCTGCCGCTGGAGCACTTCGAGCAGCTGCAGGTGCTGCGCGGCGCCACCGGCTTCCTCTACGGCTTCGCGCAGCCCGGCGGCACGGTCAACTTCGTCAGCAAGCGCCCCACCGACACGCCCGTGCGCAGCGTGCTCACCTCCGTCACCGGCAGCGGCACCTTCCTGCTGGCCGGCGACCTCGGCGGGCGCTTCGGCCCCGACGACCGCTTCGGCTACCGCGCCAACCTGGTCGGCGAGGAAGGCGACAGCTATGTCACCGACGGCGGGCGCGTCAAGCGCGGTTCCGCCTCGCTGGCGCTGGACTGGCGCATCCTGCCCAACCTGGTCTGGAGCGCGGACGCGCTGGGCATGGACCGCGTGGTCAAGGGCTCCTCCACCTGGGGCCTCTTCCCCAACGCCAGCGGCACCGACAGCGACTTCACCGTGGCGCAGCCGCCCGGCCCGATCCGCGGCAGCAAGCGCATCTTCTCGCCGTTCACCAGCTACGAGACGCGCGCCAAGGTCTACGGCACCGCCGTCGACTGGGGCTTCGCCGAAGACTGGAACGCGCGCCTGGCCTATCGCGGCTCGGTCATGGACCGGGTCTACCTGAACGGCTCCGTCTACGCCAACGCGCAGGGCGACTACACCGAGGCCCAGTACGGCGGCACCGACCGCTTCAAGACCGACGACGCGCAGGCGCTCGTCACCGGCAAGGCGCGCACCGGCTTCGTCTCGCACGACCTCGCCTTCGGCCTGTCCTACGGGCGCACCCGCTCCTACTATTCGAGCGTGTCGAACTACGCCGTGCTCGGCACCGGCAACCTCGCCGACCCGGGCAATTTCGCCAACCCCGGCATCGCCGCCGAGCCCGCCGACACGCTCGGCAGCTACGCCGCGCAGCGCGCCGTGTTCGCCTCGGACACGCTCCATCTCGGCCAGCACTGGGACGTGGTGGCCGGCGTGCGCCGCAACAGCATCAAGGACACCATCAACCATTACGACAAGAGCGCCACCACGCCCACGGCGGCGCTCATCTTCAAGCCGGTGAACTGGCTGTCCACCTACGGCAGCTACGTCGAGTCGCTGGAGCAGGGCTCGACCGCGCCGCTGTCCGCGGCCAACGCGCAGGAAGTGTTCGCGCCGCTCAAGAGCAAGCAGATGGAAGTGGGCGTCAAGGCCGAGCGCGCCAACTGGTCAGCCAACGCCGCGCTGTTCCGCATCAAGCGCGGACTCACGTACACCAATGCGTCGAACGTGTTCACGCAGGACGGCGAAGCGCGCTACGACGGGCTGGAACTGTCCGCACGCGCGCAGGTGACGCCGCTGTGGCTGGTCAGCGCCAGCATGCTGTTCCTCAACGCCCGCAACGAAAACGTCGCCCAGGAGCTCAACGGCAAGCG
Organism: Cupriavidus sp. WS; assembly: GCF_000395345.1. Lineage (NCBI taxonomy): Bacteria > Pseudomonadati > Pseudomonadota > Betaproteobacteria > Burkholderiales > Burkholderiaceae > Cupriavidus > Cupriavidus sp. WS. The sequence goes on from NZ_AQPL01000267.1 coordinate 25,905, forward strand.
CGTGGACGGCACGCCCAAGCAGCAGGCCGCGCTGTACACCGAATACCGCCTGGCGGACACCGGCTTCACGCTCACCGCCGGCCTGCAGTACTATGGCGCGCGCCCGATCGACGCCGCCAACACCGCGTCGGTGCCCTCGTACACGCTGCTCGACGCCGGCGTGCGCTACGTCACGCGCGTGGCCGGCAAGCGCGCCACGGTGCGTTTCAACATCGACAACCTCGCCGACCGGGCGTACTGGCTCACCAGCGCCTCGTACCTGACGCAAGGCGCGCCGCGCACCTTCATGCTGAGCGCGCAGGTCGATTTCTGACCCTTCCCTCCCCGCCGCGCCGGCTGCCTCCGCCGCCGGGCGCGAACCCCGCCGCCGGTGCGCCGTCGCGTGCCG
>NZ_AQPL01000268.1:0-6976 GCF_000395345.1 Cupriavidus sp. WS
GCGCGAACCCCGCCGCCGGTGCGCCGTCGCGTGCCGGCGTGCGCCACCATCCTCACTAGGGTTTTTCCCGTGTGAGTAGCGGGCTGTGACCCATGCCCGGCGTCTTCGGCCTATAGTCGTATCGACCCTCCCGCAAGAATGGAGGGAACGACAACGACGGAGACGACATCTTGTCCACCACGCCCACCCCAGGCACACGCCAGCCCGGCCACGCGGCACGGCCGCGGCGGCAGGATCGTGCCGCATCGCACAACGCCGCCTCTCCCCTCCCGACAACCGCCATGTGAAGCACGCAGGCGCGCGACACCATGCGAGACACCGCCCGCGGCGGACCACGCCCGTCGAACCCTTCGGAGCAGACACCGTGAAAACCATTCCCATCGTGCACATCCGCGAGCGCGGCGATGCAGCGCACAAGACCGCGCCGACGCTCACGCGCCGCTCGCTGCTCAAGGGCACCGGCGTGCTGATCGGCACGCTGGCCATCGGCAGCCCGCTGGCGCTGCTGGCGCCGTCGACCGTGTGGGCGCTAGAGCTCGCCGCGCTGGACCAGGGCGAAGGCGAAGCGCTGCTGCGCATGGGCCGCGTGCTGTACCCGCACGAGCGCCTGCCGGACGCCGTCTACGCGCTGCTGGTCAAGGACCTCGACGCCGCCGCGGCCAAGGACGCCGCCGTCGCCGGCCAGCTGCGCGCCGGCGTGGCCTCGCTCGACAAGCTCGCCGGCGGCAGCTTCACCGCCGCCGCGCCGGACCGGCAGCTGGCCGCCGTCAAGGCGCTCGAAGGGCAGCCCTTCTTCGACACCGTGCGAGGCAAGTGCGTGACCGCGCTCTACGACAACGAAATGGCGTTCGCCACCTTCGGCTATCCCGGCTCCTCCTGGGAAAAAGGCGGCTACATCCTGCGCGGCTTCCAGGACCTCAAGTGGCTGCCCGCGCCGCCCGCGGCGGCGAGCCCGCCGCCGTACATGGGCTGACGCCGGCGGCAGTCCCCCGATCCGGCCGCAGAGCCGGGGCAAGACGCAACCCGGACGCCACGCGGACGCAACCCGGACACAACCCGAGCCGCGCGCCCGGGCCCACAAAGGAGACATGCACATGGCCAAGTTCGACTTCGGCGACGACTCCGTCGTCGTCATCATCGGCTCCGGCGCCGGCGGCGGCACGCTGGCCAACGAGCTGTGCCAGAAAGGCGTCAAGGTGGTGGTGCTGGAAGCCGGCGGCACGCAATCCAACGCCAGCTTCATCAACGACGAATGGAAAGCGTTCAGCCAGCTCGCGTGGCTGGACAAGCGCACCACCTCCGGAAGCTGGCGCGTCGCCAAGGACTTCGCCGGCCTGCCCGCGTGGATCTGCAAGACCGTGGGCGGCACCACCACGCACTGGGCCGGCGCGTCGCTGCGCTTCCAGGAACACGAATTCCGCGCGCGCACGGTCTACGGCGACATCAAGGGCGCCAACCTGCAGGACTGGCCCCTCACGCTGCGCGAACTCGCGCCCTACTACGGCAAGGCGGAGGACAAGATGGGCGTCACGCGCACCCACGGCATCCCCGGCCTGCCCGGCAACAACAACTTCAAGGTCATGTACAACGGCGCCACGCGCCTGGGCTACAAGGAAGTGCACACCGGCAACATGGCCATCAACAGCCGCCCGCGCAACGGCCGCGCGCGCTGCCTGCAGCTCGGCTTCTGCTTCGAAGGCTGCAAGAGCGGCGCCAAATGGTCCACCCTCTACACCGAACTGCCCGAAGCCGAAGCCACCGGCAAGTTCGAGCTGCGCACGCAGGCGCACGCCACGCGCATCGAGCACGACGACAAAGGCCGCGTCAACGCCGTGCTCTACGTGGACGCCGACGGCAAGACCCAGCGCCAGAAAGCGCGCATCGTCTGCGTGGCCGGCAACGCCATCGAAACGCCGCGCCTGCTGCTGCTGTCCGCCTCCAGCCTGTTCAAGGACGGCCTGGCGAACTCCTCCGGACAGGTCGGGCGCAACTACATGCGCCACATGACCGGCTCCGTCTACGCCGCCTTCAACGAGCCCGTGCACATGTACCGCGGCACCACGATGGCCGGCATCGTGCGCGACGAATCCCGCCACGACACCAAGCGCGGCTTCGTCGGCGGCTACGAGCTGGAAACGCTCTCGCTCGGCATCCCGTTCATGGCCGCCTTCCTCAACCCCGGCGGCTGGGGCAGCGACTTCACGTGGTGGATGGACCGCTACACCAGCCTCGCCGGCATGTGGCTGGTCGGCGAAGACATGCCGCGCGAAACCAACCGCGTCACGCTCAACCAGAACGTCAAGGATCAGTGGGGCAACTACGTGCCCAACGTCCACTTCGACGACCACGACAACGACATCGCCATGCGCAGCCACGCCTACACCCAGGCCGAGCGCATCTACGGCGCGGTCGGCGCCATCAAGACCTTCCGCACGCCGCCCTACCCGTCCACCCACAACCTCGGTACCGCGCGCATGAGCGCGCGCGCCCGCGACGGCGTGTGCAACAAATGGGGGCAGACCCACGACATCCCCAACCTGTTCATCAGCGACGGCAGCCAGTTCACCACCGGCGGCTCCGAAAACCCCACGCTCACCATCGTGACGCTCGCCATCCGCCAGGCCGACTACATCGCCGCGCAGATGTCCAGGCGCACGATCTGAGCGCGGCATCCGAGCGCCCCCCCTGCCGCCAAGGAGGCCCCCATGTGCGAATTCTTCGTCACGGCCGACCCGATCCACTACGAATCCCGCACGCGCTCGGTGCGCATCCACGGCGTGCACACCAGCATCCGCCTGGAGAACTTCGTCTGGGACACGCTGGCCACCCTGGCCGCCGAAGAAGGCATGACCACCAACGCGCTGATCGTGCAGTTCCACGACGAGATCATGCTCCACCGCGGCGACGTGCAGAACTTCACCTCGTTCCTGCGCGTGACGTGCCTGCGCTACCTGCGCCGCAAATGCGACCGGCTCGAAAGCGCGCAGGAAAGCCTGGCCGAACCCGCGCCGCCCCCGAAGAAAACCACCGTCACCACCCACTAATCATGGCCAAGCTGATCCACACGATGATCCGCGTGCGCGACCTCGACGCATCGCTGCGCTTCTACGACGAAGTCCTCGGCCTCAAGCCTGCCCACACGCTGGATTTTCCGGACTTCGCGCTGGTGTATCTGCGCAATGCCGAGAACGATGCCGAGCTTGAGCTCACGTTGAACAAGGGGCGCGAGGAGCCCTATACGCATGGCGATGGCTACGGGCATGTGGCGGCGGTCGTTGACGATGTTGCGGCCACGCATGCAGCGCTGACCGCGGCCGGGTACGGTCCGCTGCCGGTCAAGGAGTTCAGGGTTGGGGAGGAACTGCTGGCGCGGTTTTTCTTTATCCAGGACCCTGACGGATACAAGATCGAAGTCTTGGAAAGGCATGGCCATTATCGGTGAGGTGGCGTCGGCGTTCGACCGTTGTGATGTAGCCGGGATGGCAGGCGAAGACTTACAGCCCGGAGAAACACCCTGCTCCGGAGGGGAATCCAGCGAAGGCAAGCATCTGCAGAATCCCCCTCGGGAGGATTGCGATGCGGATACCGCTACTATTGCTGCTGATCGTGACCGGCACGGGCGTCCAGGCCCAGACGATCTATCAATGCCGAAATGCCGCGGGGAAAGTCACGCTCCAGGATTCACCTTGCCCGGACAGCGCCAAGACCGAACTGACTCGCAAGTCCATCGGGCAACTTAACGCCGAGGATCGTGCGCAGCCGTTCGTGATTGGGGACCAGCAATCCGCCAAGCGGTTGGCGTCGAGCATTGTCTGCCCTTCCCTTCGGCAAACGTACACGGCAAACCTGGCTTGGTCGGAGCGCGCGATGGCGCGCGGCGATGCGGCGGAGGCGCAGCGGGCGGCGGAGGCGATTCAGAGGACGGGGGCGCAGATTTCGGCTAATCGGTGCGAGTGATTGCGCTTTGGCACGATGTTGGCTAATGCTCCTTCTATTCACACGGTAGACCCTGCGCCTGCCACCTGGGCCAAAGTATCGCCCTGGCGCCGGAGTCACTCTTGCGTTGTTTTTGCAAGTTATCGTCGACAAGGATTTCGTTGCGGTCTATTCAATGACTCTTGTCGAACGGCAGTCAAAAACCTGGAGGCCTGAAACTGGCCGCTGCCGGCCATTAAGGGACCTTCGCCGAGCGCGTGGCCCAGACATTCAAAAGGCCGTTTCATTCAACAAACGGTCACTCAATCGCCCAGTGCCGGCGCCACGTCGACTGACGACGAGGACGGGCCACGAAAGCGGCCGCTCCGAAGATCGCCACGCCGTCGGCTGCACAAAGCTCTCTTTGTGCCCCGTTATAGACTACGGCTTGGAGAAAGTCACCGCCAAAAATGCGGTCCTAATACAGAGGTGCAATTCAAACCGGATCAGCCTTGGCGAGCTTTCAACGCTTCTACACGCGCTGCCAACTGGCGCTCGTACTGTTTGTCGCTGGCAGAGCTTCGCGCAGCTTCTGCACTCTCCAATGCTTGAGGTACCGAGCCGCGTGCCTCGTGGCACTGGCTCATCAGGTCGTGGTAAATCGCCAGCCTAGTTTTCCCCTTGAGATCCTTCTCGGCAGCATCGAGTGCGCGCTTGGCCGTAGTCAATGCCAACGCGGCTTGACCAAGCGCGAGTTCCGCCTTGGCCTGCTGATAAAGCAACCAGTGATCCTTCGCGTCGTCGCCGATTTTTTTGGCGGCTTCTAATGCTGCACTCGGATCGCCGATGGCTATGAAGGTTTTCGTGAGCACCCGGGCGACGAATGGGTCGTTTCCTGAGGTATTCGCCAATTCATCTGCGAAGGCCCTCATAGTGCTCTCCAGTCTGCCCGCGAGCACTCGATTACCGCTTCGAACGGCAACTATGGAGACGTTTGCAAGTGCCTCGCAAGCGTTTACCCATTGGCGTCGATGCACCGTGTTGGGAAATATGGCGAGCATGTCGGGAAAAATCTCAGCCACGGCAAGACAAGTCTCGCCATGGCGATATCCGAACAGTGTGGTGAGAGCAAGGAAAGCCTCGTAGAACTGGTCGAATCCCTCCAGCGCGGACAATGCGACTACGTCGCCAAATTGCTTGACAGTCGCAGCGTTTTCGTTTATTTCGTTACCGACCCTCGTGTAGGAGCGAAGTCGGCTCAAGGCGGCGAGCGATACGCGCAGAGGCACTGAATAGAGGTCTTGCTGGACGTCGGCAACCAGCCGGCGAATCGCGGCCTCACCCTCAGTCTTGGCCTCGGCATTGGCGTCGGTCTGAGTTCCCAGATGCGCGATCTGTCCGTATGTGGCATGCCACTCGGGCCGTTCCTTCAGAAGTGCGCGGAAACATGCCAACGCGGCGTCGATCTCACCACAGCGACGTAGTGCTTTCCCCTGATGGTGAAGCATCTCCGCCCGGACGTCCGGATCCTTGGTGTCTGCCGCTATCCTGCCGTAGTCACCAGCGCAGGACTTGTAGTGCGCGGTACGGGCCTCCTTTTCGAGCGAGTAAGAGGCCGCCTCTCTCGCGTCGATGATACAGAGCAACTTCGCGATCGGCATGTCAGCCTTAGCGTCAATGCCCTGCAACGTGGAGATCAATGCTGCTCGCGAAGGATTGTCGATCTGCAACAGGGAGTAAGTTAGCCAACCCGCTTGATTTGCGTCCAAGCCGGCGTCGTAAGCCGCCTGGAGTTGATCTGCCGACAGGTGGATCTGCCTGAGCACGCTCGGCGTCATCTCACCATGTTTCTGATCGACGTATCTTGCAATAGCGTGTGCCAGTTCATGATTTGCAGATACGCCCGAGCGCGAGACTCGACAGATCAAATCGTGAACGGATAGAGTCGCAGTCGCCGCTGTCCGATTCAGAATAGCGAGTGATTGCAGCGACGCGCGCGCGTTTATTCCGATGAAGGCCCTGAGAAACTGCGAGTCGTACGTCGCGCACCCGCTGTCCGCGATCCTCTGCAGGGCCTGGCGGTTTTCAGCGCTAAGACGACGCAGAACGCGTTCCATAACGTTGCCGCCATCGTTCTCGTGAACGGTCTTCGGATCTTGGAGTATTTCGCGATAAAGATCGTCAGCGGGCACGTCATCGATCTTGGCCACTTCTCGTGTGACTGCGAGGATCAACGGGCAAAAGCGACAGGCGTCGACGAATCGCATGCAAGTCCCGCTCACAGTATCTTCGGCCTCGCCCAGAATTTGAAGGCCGGTTGATATAGACATCAGCGGTAGTTGCAAATAGATTGCACTGCCAGGAGTGCCGACTTGCGAGGTCACGAGAACGCGCCCTCCAAGTTCGAATCCCTTTTGAAGATCAGCAAAAGAATCAGACGTTACTGCTCGACTCAGATCATCGATGATCAACAGGGTTTTCGTAGCGTTGAACACGCCGGCGACGTTCATGGCCGCACCGCCGCGTGAGCGCTTGATCGCTGTGAGTGGCGTGTTGTCTGGCCAATCGCCACCCGAAATCCACAGACAATTTCCGAACTGTGGCAAGTCGGCATGGACGTAGTCGATCACGGCCTGTGTCTTGCCGGAGCCGCTCAGGCCGTGCAAGACGCACACTTGAGCGCCCTCTGCGAAGTGCTGTCGTATGGCATCGATGAAAGACTGCTCGGTCCGATGGTGAGCACAAGCGGAGGGAACCCGTCCGTAGTACTCGTAGCGATCCAAATTTTGCGAGAAGTCAGGAAGATAGTGCCGATAGAAGTCAGCGGCCTGCGAGTTGTTGAGAGAGGACTGAAAGATGGCTTTCGCCAACTCTTGCGCACCGAGAAAGATCACACGCTTTCTGTCTTCTTCGCTAATTTTTGACTTGTTGAAATTGCCGCGAAAGGATGGCGGTTCCTCTTCGGTCGAGACAAGATAGATCTTGGCGGGAGGAGTTGAGCCTCCCTTTTCGATCGCGTGATTGATGTCCTTTTCAATCGGGCCTATCCGTATTTTTGTGT
>NZ_AQPL01000269.1:0-44640 GCF_000395345.1 Cupriavidus sp. WS
CAAAAAATCTGACAGGTTCGGCATCTGCACATCAGGGGACGCTCAGCGCGGGCACGCTATCGGGTATTCGATTGGACCGCGCTATCCTTGGCTACCTGCATCGCTCTGCGCTCGAACCGCTCAGAAACCGCGTTGGCTCGTCCTTTGGGTCGCTGCAGATGCGTCACGACCTCGTAGGGACCCTCAGCCAGCGGCCGGGCGGTGATCCCCCATGCATCAGCACGCTTGATGCGCGATTGCGCTGTGATCCCAACGCCATAGCCAGCGCCAACCCATAGCGCCAACATCTCGAACGAGGTCACGTGCTGGATACTCTGCTGGTTCAACGGTGGTAGGGATGATAGTCGCTGATCCAGCGGTGAGCAGCTTTCTGCCGGCCAGCGAAACACGGGGTAGTTCAGAAGCTCGGCGAGCGTGAGTTTTGTCTGGGCAAGTAACGGGGACCGCCATGGCATGGCAACAGCGATGTTCTCAAGCCACAATGGTTGGCTATTCAGAGACGGAGCGCTTACGGCCCGGAGCGACATTCCTGCGTCGTAGCGACCTTCATCAATGCCCGTCACCAGGTCGTCACTTGATGTCTCAAAGAACGCGATAGTGATTTCTGGCTCTTCCGCGCGTTGCAGGGCGAGAAGCGAGGAGAAGCATGAGGATGGCACGCCAGGTGCTATGGCAAGCCTGAGATGGGAAAACTGGCTGGTGGCATCATGCATGCGAGCCCCCAAAAAGTGTTCTGGCCGAGGAGGTGAACTTGCATCGTGGTCAAGAGTGAAGTTTAACGCCGTTATCTTTAACGTGGTTAATTTTGGCAGATTGTTTGACGCTTCTGCTGATGCAGAAATCAACCATTCAGCCAGGCCGTCCTTCTGGTACAAAAACGTATGAATCCGCAGCGGCGACAGCTTTCGGACAGGCCGTGCGCGCTGCGCGCGTCGCACAAGGAGTCGCGCAAGACGAGTTCGCATCTCGGGCAGGCATTTCGCGCTCGCACATGGGCAAGATCGAGCGTGGTGAGCACGTGCCCACGCTGCCCCTCATACTGAAAATTTCAGTAGCACTTAGGATAAGCGCGGCAGAATTGATGGCGGCCACCGAGCGCAATCTTCGTGCCGAAACCGATCTTTGAGGGTGTCTGCCAGCGGGGCTGCGTCAGCCGCTCGCAGACTCACGTAGGCGAACGATGAATCGCTCCAGCGAAGCCGACAAATCGTTGCTGTCAGGTCGCAGCAAGTAAGTCGTGATGACGGCTGAATCGATGGCCAGGGGACGGATCACCACGTCTGGGCGTTGGCAAACCGGAATCTTGCTTGCAGCCAAAAAACCGATGCCGTAGCCGGCACCGACTAAGGTGAGCATCATGTCCAGCGAGGACACCTCCTCGACGACGTTCAACTTGTGCTCAAGCACCTGCAGCAGTCGTGTCAGTTCCCGGCAGTAGCCCTCGCATGCATGGGGATCACACAAGACCAGTGGATGGATCCCGACTTCTTGGAGCGGGACCTTTTTGTGGGCGAGCAGTGCGTGCCGTGCCGGCACGGCGATGACCAATGGATCTCGCCAGATGGGCTCAGCCCGTATGTCGTCGCCGACGTCGGCCGTATGCGCGAATCCGATCATGAAATCCCCGGACCGCAGGCCGCGTAACTGCTCGGCCAGCGGAACCTCGGACAGACGTATCTCGATCTCCGGCTCCTCCGCACGACACCGGGCCAGAAATGCCGACAGGCGAGCATCGATCGCCCCGTCGGAAATTGCGATGCGCAGACTGCCTCGCAAACCCGCTGCCACGGCGTGGGCGCTTTCGCGTGCCTGTTCGAGCACGGTGAACAATCTGCGGACATCTTGAAGAAAGACGACACCCGCCGGCGTCAGCACGGTTCCACGGCGGTTCCGGACGAACAGCACGACCCCTAGCTCGTCCTCCAGTTCTTTGATGGCACGGGACAAGGGGGGCTGTTCGATGTGCAGGCGCTCGGCGGCCCGCGTGAAATGCAACTCTTCAGCCAGGGCCATGAAATAGCGCAGATGTCGTAATTCCATGGTCTCACCCCCCCAATGCCGAACGGGCAATCGCGTGCTACGCCCGTATGTAGGTCCATCCCGCTTGCTGCATGCGCGCCATCTCGATGACGGCAGGCCCGTCCAGTACTTCGAGCGGCTCTCTGTTCTCCCTGCCGATCCGCGAAAGTGTGTTGGGACATACCCAGGTGAGCGTGTCGAGGTCGGAAGGTGCCGTGTCCAGGGCGGCAGCGACGGCTTGCGCGTTCGCGACGATGCGCACATCGGCATCGGGCGCCGCGCGCTTGAGATTGCTTGCATTGTTTCGCGCACGCTCAAAGGCTTCTGCCGTCGGTGCGTGGATGATCACTTTCAATGTAGGGCGTTGGGTGTCTTGGGTCATGGTCGCTCGGCTGTGGCCGTCAGAAAGGTCGTTCACGGGCGCATCTGCTGGGATGCGGATTTCAAGGCGCTTTGCAGCATCTCCTCGATGGAGGGGTGGTAGTACGGCATGGCCAGCAGATCGTTGACCGTCTGCTTTGCCTGGATCGCCCAGGCGATCAGGTGCGCCAGATGCTCGCCTTGCGTCAGGAGCATGCTGGCACCGAGCAAGGCGCCTGAGCCGGGGTCGGCATAGATGCGCAGCAGGTTTTCCGGGGCTCCCAGGATCTTGGAGCGCCCGTTGCCGCTGCCTTCCGCAGTGCCGACGACCGCGCCTTCCTGCATCGCGGCCTCATGGGTCATGCCGACTGCGCACGCATCCGGGTCGGTGAACAGGATCGTGATCGGCACGCGCCGCGATGCCCCTGGCCAGCTTTCCCCGCGCAAGCTCGACAACGCGGCCTGCGCCGCCATCTGGCCCTCGTCCGCGGCCTCGTGCATCAGGGGGCGATCCGGCTGCACGTCGCCTGCGAAGAAAATCGGCACCTGGGAGGACCCGGGGGCCTGCATGGTCGCGGGGTCGATGCTCGGTCGGCCAGCCTGATCCAGGGAGATGCCGGCCGCGGCGAGGTCGAGCGCCTCGGTATTGGGCTGTCGTCCCGTCACGACGAGAAGCCGATCCACCAGGGCCTCGCGCTCGCCGGTGCGCATGCGTACCTGGTCGCCCTCAAGGCTGACTTCGACGGCGGCGCCCAGCCACATCGGCAATTCGGTCTCGAACCTGGCGATCGCTCGCTTCAGGACATCGGGGTCTTGGATACCGCCGATGGTGTCTTTCTGGTCTGCCGCGACCACCTGCACATCCAGCCGAGACAGGGCCAAGCCGAGTTCCAGCCCGATGGCGCCCAGCCCCAGGATCCCCATCCGGGCCGGCAGGACTTCCAGGTCGAACAGGGTATCGGTGGTCAGAACGCGGGAGGCGACACCTTCGAGCGCTTTGGGAACCACCGGGCGGGAGCCCGTCGCCACGATGAAGGCGCCGGCCTCGATCCGTTGTTCGCCCGCCTGCAAGATGCCTGGCGCGACGAAGCGCGCTTCGGCCATGATCAGGCTCTCGCCGGCCGCCTTGCGTGTGCGTTCCGCGGCGGCGCTGGCCAGCGCATCCCTGGTCTGGCGGGCGTGGGACCACAAGGCCTGCGGCCCTTGGGTCGACGGCGTGGCGCTCGCCGCGAGTGCCTTGGCAACCTTCCAGTGCATGCCGGCATGCAGCGCCGCTTTCGAAGGCATGCATCCGACGCGCGCGCAGGTCGTCCCCAATGGCCCCCGATCGATCAGAACCACCTGTTTGCCTGCCGCCTTCAGCGCGTGGAATGCGGTGCTGCCAGCGGTTCCCGCGCCAATGATGGCGATATCTGCTTTCCTTGTCTGCATTGAATATTCCCGTCCACATCAATTAATCGAACATCGAACATCGGACCTCTAGCCAACATTGCGCATGAGCATGAGGGCCGCCACGGCCACGCAGGTGATCGAGAACACCCGCTGGAGCATCTTTGAGGGAATCCTGCGTGCCAGAACGCGGCCAATTGACATGCCCACGAGCGCCGTGAGAACGAATGTCCAGGCGGGTGCGGTAAGCGTCAGGCCGTGACTCCACGCGATGAACACGGTCACCGCGGACAGCAGCGCGATCACCATGAGCGAGGTCGCGACGATGCTGTGCATGCGCAGCTCGCTGAAATGCGCCAGGGCCGGGACGATGATGAATCCGCCGCCCACCCCCAGCATGCCCGTGGCCAAACCGGAGACGACGCCGATGCTTCCCAGCGTGGTCGCGGTTCGCACGTTCCAGACGAAGCGGCCGGTGTCCTTGGAGATCTTGCAGACCCGGCCCTGCTCGTCAGCCGAATCGCCCTGCGGCTGGTTGCCACGGGATGACATGAACATACGGTAAGCCACCACGAGCATGATGGCGACGAAGATCAGGTTCAGCCATCGAGGCGAAAGCCAGTGAGCGAGCTGCACGCCCAGCGGAGCCGTCACGGTACCGGCAGCCGCCAGCATCATCGCTGCCTTGTACCGAACAACGCCCTGGCGCAAGCCCTGCGCAGCCCCCAGGGTCGCCGCAGCGCCCACGGCGAGCAGCGCCACGGGCGCGGCCTGACGGATGTCCATGCCCAGGCCGAATACCAGCGCCGGCACGGCGAAGATGCCGCCGCCGGCCCCAGTCAATCCCAGCACGGCTCCAATGATGAGGCCCAGCACTCCACCCGTCAGCGAGAGCATGGTGAATGATCCTTTGTGCAATTTCCGTTGAACAGCCTGGGATGCGGTCTGAGAGAAGTGGCCATCAGGTTCGGTGCCTCGGCGGCTGGTTCAGCGCGGTCCCAGCACTTCACCCAGTTGCGCCCCTCGCGGCATGCCGTTGTATTTCTTGAGGACCCCGTTGGGGCCGCGCACGACGATGCCGGGCGTCCCCCGGAAGCCGGTGCTCGCCATGAGTGCCAGGTTGTCATCGAGGATCTTGCGCACATCGGCAGGCACGCTCTTGGCTGGCGTAATCCCGCCTTGGCCGAACTGTCGTTCGTTCGTCAACAATGCCGCGCTCCGGTCAGGCGCGCCAAGGATGGCCGCGGCTTTGGCCGGACTGTCATCCTTGATGATGCCCACCAGAATGTGCCGCAATTGGACCTTGCCGGAATCCACCCAAGGGCGTGCAGCTTCCCAAAAGGCGTTGCAATAGGGGCAGTTGGCATCGCTGAAGGTGTAGATGACGCGCGGCGCATCTGCCTTGCCGTCCAGCACCCAGGTAGACGACTGGAGCTGCGACCATTCCTTGTCGCTGATCGGTTTGGCGGCCAGCTTTTCGAGGTCCGCTTCGTCCATCGGCTCGCCCTTGGCGTTCAGGCGAGTTCCCACGATGGCATTGCCGTCGCTCGTGATGTATACGGCAATGGGCCGGTCACCCGCGACGGCGGCGAAGGCGCGCAGACCACCGCCGACCTTGAATTCCTGCGTGACGGTCAGGCCCTGGCCCTCCAGCGCCTTGAGGACGGCCGGCTTGTCCGCCGTCTCTGCCTTGCTGCAGCCGGTGACCGCCATGAAGCTGGCGGCCAAGAGGAACGAAATGTGCGAGCGTTGTGCAAACATGATTACTCCTTGTCTGTCTTGATCTGTTGGGCTGGCGCGAATCGGCGCGACACCGTGTGTTTGAGGCTTGCCATCGTGAGTTCGCCCAGATGGGTATCCACCAGGCGTCCTTGTTCATCGAAGAACAAGGTGGTGGGCAGGCCTCGCGAGGCGACGGCCTGCATGGTCTGGGAAGCGGGGTCGAGCAGCACATCCTTGAGCTGCAGGCGTTCGCTTTCAAGAAAGGCGCGGGCCTGCTGGGCGCTTTCTCCCTGGTTGACCATGACGAAGGCGATACCGGGATACTGCGCTTGCGCCTGCTCGAACACCGGCATCTCGCGACGGCATGGTGGACACCATGAAGCCCAGAGGTTGAGCACGACGGGCCGCCCAGCATAGGAATTGAGGACGACAGGCCGTTCATCGAGCGTTGCGAGCGTCAAGGCCGGCAATGGCGGCGCCGAGCGCTGAAGCAAAGCCAGCACGCCACCGGCCGCAAACCAGGCCAAGAGTCCGGCCGCAACTCCCGCCAGCACAGGCCGGCGCAATGCCTGAACCGCACGGGTGCGCCACCAGATGAGCGTCACCGCGGCCAGGACACCGACCCACCACAAAAAGCCTTGATCGCCAATGGAAATCATGGACATTGGCGACTGCGCGTACTCTTCCCACCACTGCGCGATGTAGCCGAGGCGAGCTGCCACAAGCCCCACAAAAACGGCGTCCAGCAGCATGCCACCGGCCGCCTTGTACGGAGAGTCGGGCAACCGCTTGGCCACCATGCGCGCCACGACCCAGGCCAGCAGGATGGCCAAGAAGACGGCAACCACCTGAACGGAGAATGGACCGATGCTGATCATCAGGAACCAGCCTTGTCCAAGCGCTCCAAGAAGGCGCTGGCATCGATCTCGCCGACGACGCGCAGATCGCGCCGTTCCTTGCCATCCGGACCGACGAGAATGAGAGTAGGCGGTCCCATGACACCCCAATGCTTGAGCAAGGTCTGGTCGGTCGCATCATTGCGCGTCACGTCCGGTCGCACGACCTGCATCCGGGCCAGTCGGGACGCGACGGCCGGGTCGCCGAATACGTTGCGTTCGATCACATGGCAACTGACGCACCAGTCGGCGTAGAAATCGATCAGAGTCCATTGACCGCGTGAGGCGGCCTGTGCCAGATGCGCATCGACGTCCTCGACCGATTTGGCCTGCAGGTAAGCGACGCCGCCTGTCGCCGGTGCTGCCGAAGCCGAATCCCCGCGCAGGTGTGCCAGCGGCTGCAATGCCGATTCGCCGCCAGAGGCCGCGCCGACCAGCATCAGGATGGACCACAAGCCGGCGAAGACAGCGCCGGACCGCAGCGTCCATGCCAGCCGATGCTTTGCTGCCACGGCCTGGCCCCAAGCGATCAGTCCAATCGCCACCGACAAGACCCACGCGCCCCACAGAACCAGGCTGACCGTGCCGGGCAGGACGCGCGTCAGCATCATCACGGCCATGCCCACCATGACGTAGCCGAATGCCACGCGCACGCGGTCCATCCACGCGCCAGGCCGCGGCAGGACCCGGGCACCGAACACGGCGATGGCCAGCAGGGGCAGTCCCATGCCCAAACCCAGCGCGAACAAGGCCATGCCGCCGTAGACCGCGCTGCCGGTCTGCCCGATGTACAGCAATGCGCCCGCCAATGGAGCGGTCATGCAAGGCCCGACCAGAAGCGCCGAGAGGAAGCCCAGCGCCGCCGCGCCGGGGAGGCTCCCGCCCGAGCGCTCTCTGCCAGCGGATTCGACCCGATTGATCAGCGCCGAGGGCATCTGCAGCTCGAACAGACCGAACAAGGAACTCGCCAGGACCAGGAACAAGGCTGCAAACGCTCCGAGCAGCCAAGGCGATTGCAGTGTGGCCTGCAGATTGGCCCCGGCCAGGCCAGCGGCCACACCTACCGCGGCGTAGGTGCCCGCCATCGCCAAGACATAGGACAGGGAGAGGAAGAAAGCCCGCCGCGGCCTGGCCTGGCTGCCGACCACCATGGTGGAGATGATGGGGATCATCGGGAGCGAGCATGGCGTGAAAGCCAGCAGCAACCCGAAGCCGAAGAACAGCAGCGTCCCCCACACGGGCCCCAGCGCTGCAAGCCGCTGCGCTGCGGCTTGATCCTCCGCCACCTCGGTCGGCCCACCCTGGCTGCCTGCATGGGTGGCGGCCACGGCCGAACTCCCCTGGACGGAATCATTGCCGGCCGGGGAGGTACCGGCCACCACAGCCGGCAGTGCCACGTTCATGGTCTGCGGCGGATAGCAGATCCCTGCTTCCGCGCAGCCCTGCCAGTGGAGCGTCAGCGGGCCGGGGGCAGTGGCAGGAAAGCGCAGCTTGAGCGCCTCGCCCGTATAGATTTCCGTGTCGCCAAAGAATTCGTCGTGTTTGGCCGTTCCTGCCGGAAGGCTCAAGCTGACCTCATGGCCCTGGGCATCGACCAACTTGAGGGCATGGCGATAGACGTAGTAGCCATCGGCGATGTGCCCAGCGGCCGAGAACGAATCGCCCTGCTGCTGCGCAGGGTCCAGCTTGAGAACTTCGGCAACGTCCAGAAATTGCCGTTCACTGCTGCCCCAGGAGGAAAAAAGGCCATTCGCCCACGCGCTGCCGACCGCACAACAACACAGGAGAAAGATCGCTACGACGCGCCGATGAAAAGCCAAATCCGAATCCTCCAAGCAAAGCTGCCTGGATCATGCGATGACCCGATTAAGCGAAACTAAAGGTCCCCCGCACGGCCCCTGGGAACCGGGATGCCATCAATGCTTTGCGCTTGGCTCTGATGATCGACCGTGGGCGAGTTCCGCCTGCTCCGTCCGGGCCCGTTCGATCCCGGCCTCGACGACTTTCGCCGCCTCGGAGTCGGGGGGCATCATCCCTAGCAGCTTCTGCCAGTGCGCGATGGCCGCTTGGTAGTCCCGGCGCTGCACCGCAGCAGCGCCGGCCAGAGTCAGAGGCAGGGCTGCATTGGGATCGAGCGACAAGGCCCGCTCAAGCATACGGGTGGGCTCTCCCTCAAAGCCGGAGCCGCGGATTCTGGACAGCGACTCCGCGTATTCCGACAAAGCTTGTGGATCGTTCTGGACAAGTTCATTGGCGCGAGTGAAGGCATTGACGGCTTGCTCATGATCGCCGAAGTAGCGGTAGGAACGCGCCAGCATGAGCCAGCCTCCAGGATCATCGGGGTGCTGGGCCAGTCGTGCCTGCAGTGAGGCCACCATGGCTTGCACATCGGCTTGCGTCGTCATACCCGCGCTGCGAACCTGTGGCGGGTCCACGGCGGCCGGATTCCCCAAGTACGAATAGGTCAGCGCCGTCGCGATCGGCAGCACAATGGCGACAGTGATCGCTGCCCCCCTGCTTCCAGCAGGTGGCCCCAATCTCGACGGCGATGGAGCAGTTTCATCCAGCGCTCGCCGTTGCAGATCGGATCTTGCATCGGCCAATTCATGGGCCGACAGCGTGCCATTGAAGTGGTCTCTCTCCAACTCCGCCCATTGATCGCGCAGTACCGCGGCGTTCACGCTGTCAGGGGCAACCTGGTTGCCCGCACCATGTCCCCCTCGCCAGAGGAGGAAAGAAAGCCATAGCGAGACGCCTCCCACGAGCACCGACGCCAGAACCAGGAAAACGATGCTCATGACTCGTCCAGGGCATTGTGTGGCGGAGCCAGCAGCGCGTCCGCGTGTCTGCGCTCCTCTTCATTGAGGGCAGCATTCTTCGGCTTGCGGTTTCGGCTGCGCAGACTCATGACCAAGACCACAAAGCCCAGGGCAAGCAGCGCGAACGGGCCAAACCAAAGCAGCATCGTTGTCGGCTTCAATGGCGGGCGGTAAAGCACAAAGTCGCCGTATCGTTCGACCATATAGGTTCGGATGTCGTCATCGCTTTTTCCGGCACGGATCTGCTCGCGAATCTGTTGACGCAAGTCGGCGGCGAGATCGGCCTGCGAAGCTGCAATCGACTCGTTCTGGCAAACCAGGCAACGCAACTCGGATGCAATGCCCAGCATGCGGTCCTCGGCCGCCTGGTCGCTGGCCCAGACCGGAGCCGTGAACAAAAAGAAAAACAATGCCAGCCGCCAGAGGATCATTTCTCAAGCTCCTGCACCAGCGGCAGCAGCTCGCTGCGCATTTCACCCGCGTCCATCGGCCCGGTATGCTTGTAGCGAATGATGCCCGCCTTGTCGATCAGATAGGTTTCCGGCACGCCGTACACCCCGAAGTCGATGCCGACAGCCCCGTGCGCATCGGAGATCGTCGTTTCAAAGGCGTTGCCATTGCGTCCTAGCCAGGCGATGGCGTTCTGCGGCGTGTCCTTGTAGTTCATGCCGACCACCGAGACGGCATGCCTGCTGGCCAATTCGGTGATGACGGGATGCTCCTCAAGACAGGGCGCGCACCAGGAAGCCCACACGTTCAGTACCCATACTTTCCCGATCATGCTCTCGGGCGAGAAGGTCTTGTCCGGGGCTTGCAGTTGCGGAAGACTGAAGCGTGGCGCGGGCTTGTTGATCAAGGGCGACGGCACCTCGCTGGGCTTGAGCGTCAGTCCCATCGCGAGAAATGACACCAATACAAAGAATCCGAGCAGCGGCCATAGGAAGCGGTTCATGATGTGGCCTCGGGCAATGGCTGGGCGGCGTGTTGACGGCGAGGCTTCAGGCGGTATCGGCGATCGCTGATGGCCAAGCCGCCGCCAAGCGCCATCAGGATGCAGCCGATCCAGATCCAGTCGACGAACGGCTTGTGGTAGACGCGAACGCTCCAAACGCCCTCTCCGAGCGGTTCGCCGAGCGCCGCGTAGACGTGGCGCAGTCCATTTGCGTCGATCGCCACTTCGGTCATCGGCATCTGCGAGGCCGGGTAGTTGCGCTTCTCCGGATGGAGCCGACGCAAGACCTTGCCGTCGCGCGACAGTTCGATATCGCCTATCTGCGTCACGTAGTTGGGTCCTCGCGCGCTCCTTACGCCGACCAAAGTGAGGTTGTAGCCGCCGATGCTGACGGACTCTCCCTGGGCCAATCGAACGTCTCGCTCGGTCTCATACCCGCTGACGATGGTCACGCCAGTCACGAATACCGCGATGCCCAGATGCGCCATATGCATCCCAAGCCAACTGCGCGGCTGGGCACGCAACCCGCCGCGGGTGGCGCGCATTCGACCGAAGATGCCCGTCCCCACGGACACGGCGATCCATGTGGCCAGCATCAAGCCCAACGCCGCGGAGCCTGACCAGTGTCCCAGCACGAATGGAGCGGTCAGGCCCACCACGGGTGCCGCAATCATCGGAACGCGCAACTGCCTGAAGATGGCACCGAACTGGGCGGCCTTCCAATTGGCGACGGGTCCGACCGCAATCAGAAGTAACGCGGGGATCATCAATGGCACGAACACCGCATTGAAGTATGGCGGCCCGACGGAGAGCTTGCCCAGGCCCAACGCGTCGATGAGCAGTGGGTACAGCGTACCGAGTGCGACCGCGCCGGCAGTGACCACCAGCAGCACATTGTTCGCCAGCAGCAAGGACTCCCTGGAGACCGTGTCGAACCGTCCTCCCATTCCGACCTTGGGGGCTCGCCATGCGAACAAAGCGAGCGACGTGCCCACAATGACAGTCAGCAGAATCAGAATAAACAGTCCGCGCCGTGGATCGGTGGCAAATGCATGCACGGAAGTCAGTACGCCCGAGCGCACCAGAAAGGCACCAAGCAACGAGCATGAAAATGCACCGATGGACAGCAGCACCGTCCAATTCTTGAAGCTGGCCCGCTTTTCCGTTACTGCCAAAGAGTGGATCAAGGCAGTGCCCACCAGCCAGGGGATGAACGATGAGTTCTCGACCGGGTCCCAAAACCACCATCCCCCCCAGCCCAACTCGTAGTAGGCCCACCAACTTCCCAAGGCGATGCCGACCGTCAGAAACGCCCAGGCTGCGGTGGCCCAGGGACGCGACCAGCGCGCCCACGTCGAGTCCAGTTGTCCGGCAAGCAATGCGGCGATCGCGAATGCGAAGGCCACCGAAAATCCGACGTACCCCATGTAAAGCAGCGGCGGATGAAAGATCAAGCCGATATCCTGCAAGAGCGGATTCAGATCCCATCCGTCTTGCGGGACCGGGAAAAGTCGTTCGAAGGGATTGGAGGTCAACAGGACGAACAGCAGGAAACCGGCCGTCACCAGCCCGAGCACACCCAGAACGCGCGCCACCATGGCATCCGGAAGCTGCTTCGACAGCCGGCTGACCGCATAGGCCCATCCGGTCTGCATCAGCAGCCAGAGCAGGAGCGAACCCTCATGTCCGCCCCAGACCGCGGCCATTCTGTAGCCCAGCGGGAGCTGAGAATTGGAATTTTGAGCGACGTAGGCGACCGAGTAGTCCTTCGCGACAAAGGCCCAGGTGAGCGCTGTAAAACCGACGATCACCAGCAGGAATTGCGTGCGTGCTGCGGGACGGGCGAACGCGATCCAGGTGAGGTTGGCTCGCGCCGCGCCGGCCAGGGCAAGAACACCTTGAGCGAGTGCCACGAACAAGGCGGCGATGAGGGCGAGGTGGCCGATTTCTGGAATCATGGGTCAAGGCTTCCTTGAAGCTGAATTCTTCTGGGCCTCGTCCAGTGCATGCTGGGCCTCGGGTGGCATGTAGTTCTCGTCGTGCTTGGCCAGCACCTCCTCGGCGCGAAAGAGGCCGGCACTGTCCAGCCGTCCTTGAACAACAACCCCTTTTCCTTCACTGAACAGGTCGGGCAAGATGCCCGAATAAGTGACCGGGATTGTTTTGACCGTATCGGTGATGACGAATTGCACGGCAAGCTCACCACGCTGTCGCTTCAGACTGCCTCGTTCCACCATGCCGCCGACTCGAAAGGTGCGCTCCAATGGTGCCTCCCCGGCACTGATCTGCGAGGGCGTAAAGAAAAACACAAGGTTGCTCTGAAAGGCATTGAGCACCAGCGCCGTGGCGATGCCGATGGCGGATAGCCCGGCGACGATGAGTGCGATGCGTTTATGTCGTGGCTTCACGCCGCACCTCCTTGCCCGGCAATTCCGACTGGATGCGCCGTAGTGCTGCTCGGCGCCGGCGCCGAAGCATTCGGCATTCCGTCCAAAGCAACACCACCGTCATCAGGACGGATCCCCAAACGTACACACCATAACCACCCATCGCCAGGAACTCACCGACACTGGCCCAGTTCATCGCTTCACCTCCTCGATGTCCTGCAACCAGCCGGCGTGATGTTCGCGTTCCAGGATGATGCAGCGCACGCGCGCCAGCGCCGCCGCAGCCGTGTAAGCCCAGGCCGCAAGAACCATGATCAGCATGCCCAGCAACATGACCATCGCCATGGAGGGCGCGCGAGTCAGCGATACCGAGGCACCCTGGTGCAAGGTGTTCCACCATTGCACGGAGAAATAGATCACAGGGATGTTCACCACGCCGACCAGCGCCAGCACGGCGCCTGCCCGATCGGCACGGCGACGATCTTCGATCGCCGATTGGAGTGCGATGAAGCCGACGTACAGAAACAGCAGGACAAGTTCAGAGGTCAGTCGTGCATCCCAGACCCACCAGGTTCCCCACATCGGCTTTCCCCACAAGGCGCCTGTCCACAGCGAAAGGAAGGTGAACAGTGCACCCGTGGGGGCCAGCGCCGAGGCCATCATTGCCGACAGGCGGCTGTTGAACACCAGGCCAATGCCGGCCCAGAACGCCATCGCCAGGTAGATGACCATGGACATCCATGAAACCGGCACGTGCAGGAAGATGATGCGATATCCCTCTCCCTGCTGGGCGTCCGTGGGTGCCAAGAAGAACCCCACACAGACGCCAGCGAGTGACAGCGCCGCGGCGGTCACGCCGAGCCAAGGGATGAGCTTTCCCGCGATAGGGTAAAACGCTTTGGGAGATGAAAATTTGAACCAGTTGACCATTCGCTTCGCTCCTCAATACTCAAGTGCGATGCGCAGCGATGCACTCGTTGCGAATGGCGTGAAGAACGCCGCCAAGACGAACACGGCGGCGAGCAAGGAGAGGTTGGCCGACGCACCCTGACCGAGGATCGACGCATCGACCGCGCCGGCGCCGAAGATCAGCACCGGGATGTAGAGCGGCAGCACCAGCACAGCAACGAGAACACCCCCTGCGCGTACGCCCAGCGTCAGCCCCGCGCCGACGGCGCCGATGAGGCTGAGCACAGGCGTACCGATAGCGAGCGATGCGGTCAGAATCCAGAGGGACGAGGCAGGCAGGTCGAACTGCAATGCCAGCGCGGGCGCAAGCAAGGCCAAGGGCAAACCGGACAACAGCCAATGTGCCGTGATCTTGCCGACGACCAACATGGCCAACGGCGCCGGCGACAGCATCATCTGCTCCAGCGTGCCATCGGCGTGATCCTGCTCGAACAGGCGATTCAGCGAAAGCATGCTGGCCAGCAATGCCGACACCCACAGGACGCCTGGAGCGATCCGCCGGAGTATTTCGCGCTCGGGGCCGATACCCAAGGGAAACAGACTGACGACGACGACAAAGAAGAAAAGAGGTATCAGCGCGTCTGACCTTCGGAGCAAGGCCACTTCCAAGTCCCGGCGAATCACGACAAACACCGGATGGGCAACGAGGGGCTGGCTCACTGGCTCATGCCCCCATCCGGACGGTCTGAGAAGCTTTCACGGCCAGCTCTTGGTGACTTGTCAGAACGACCATTCCGCCACGGGACTGGTGCCCATGGATCACTTCACCAAGCCATCGCGCACCGAATTTGTCCAGCGCTGTGGAGGGCTCGTCGAGAATCCATAATTTCCTCTTGTAGAGGAGCAGTCGAGCCAGGCTTGCACGGCGCTTTTGGCCTTGCGACAACATCCGGACCGGCAGATGCCTGTGCTCGGTCAAGCCAACGTCGTCCAGCGCTGATTCCACACGTTCCGGGGTGAGTGGCTCACCTGCAATGGCGGCTGCGGCGAGCAGGTTGTCCAAGGCATTCAGGTCTTCTTTGAGCCCAATGCCATGGCCGCTGTAGACCAGTTCGCGTTGGTATTCACTCCATTGATTGCGTAGCGGCTTTCCTTTCCATAAAACTCTGCCGGCATCCGGCGTTGCGAAGCCTGCGAGCGATCGCAATAGCGTGGTCTTCCCGCTGCCGTTCTCGCCTTGCACCAACAGGCACTCGCCCGGCGCGATCCGGAAAGTCAAATGGTCAAACAGTCGGTGCTCCCCCCGAATGCCCACCAGATCGAGAGCTTCAAGCATGGGCCGGGTCATAGTTCATACACATGGGCATCCTTGGAAGGTGCGCCCTCAAGGGGCAATCTTCAAAATCATGTCTTCTCCCGATTAACTGAGAATTAGCGGGAACTTGCGTCCTACGTTGCTGTCATTTCTGGCCTAACATGAGCGTGTCAAACAAGCAAACTCAGGTGGGTAGGCGCCATGCGAATACTGTTGGTGGAAGACGACGAACTGATCGGGCGAGGGATCGTGGCCGGTCTGCACAAGCACGGCATCGCGGTGCATCACGTCGCCACCGCAGAAGAAGCCGAAGCCACGCATGCAGAAGACACCTTCCATGCCCTGGTGCTCGATCTCGGGCTTCCCGACCGGGACGGCATGGAGTTGCTGGCCAGCATGCGGGCCGTCGAGCCTCAGTTGCCTGTCCTGATCCTCACGGCGCGGGACGCCATCGAACACAGGCTCAAAGGGCTGCATGAAGGTGCCGACGACTACATGGTCAAACCGTTCGATCTGCGTGAACTCGCGGCCCGGCTGCATGCGCTGGTCAGACGCACGCAAGGCCGTGCGGCCCAGGTCATCTCGGCCGGCCCCCTGCGGCTGGAGCCGGAGAGCGGGCTGGCCTGGTTCCAGGGCGAGTCCGTCTCCTTGTCGCGCCGCGAGGTCGATCTGCTGGCCCATCTCGCCAACGCCGATGGCCGGTGGGTCCCGCCCGACCTGCTCAACGAGCGCTTGTATGGCCTCGGGGAAGAGATCGGCAGCAATGCGCTCAATGTGCATATCCACAACATCCGCCGCAAGCTCGGCGCCGAAGCCATCGAGACGGTCCGGGGGCTCGGCTATCGGCTGGGCTGGAGGCTCGCATCATGAGCCTGCGCCTTCGGGCTGTTCTGATCGCCGGTATCTCGCTGTTGGTTCTGTGGGGTGCTGCCGCCGGCTGGATGATGCGCGGCGTTCATTCCAATCTCGACCGAACCCTCGACGGCCGCCTTGCCATGTCGGCACGCATGGTGTCCGGGCTTCTTGAACGCGCCGCGCTGGCTCCGAATGCGGCGTCCAACGACTTCACCGAGGCGGTGCGCGTCAGCGGCAAGGAGGGCATCGCATGTGAAATCCGGTCCTTGCAGGGAGAGATCCTGGCACGAACGACCACTGGACCTCACTCGGAGTTCGAGTCACTGCCGGCCGGCTTCAGCACGCGGGACGTTTTGGGACATCAGTGGAGGGTCTACGTTCTTCGTGCCAATGGCTACCAGATCACGACGGCGGATCGCGTGGATCAGCGGGATATGCTGATCAACGAACTGCTGAGCGTGGCTGGCGTGCCATTCTTGATTGCTTTCCTTGGCGGCCTGGCTGCCCTTTGGATCGGCATTGGCCGGGGGCTGGCCCCCCTGGAGGCTCTGTCGCAGCAATTGCGCGACAAACACGCGGACGACACGTCCCCCATTGCTGTCAACCATTCGCCCTCGGAACTGCGCCCGGTTCTGGACGCAATGAATGGGCTTCTCAAGCGCCTGGCACGAACACTTGCCAGCCAGCGGGCATTCACCGATGCCGCGGCGCACGAGCTGCGCACACCGTTGACCGTGATCGATACGCATCTGCAGGTGGCCCGGCTCAGTGAAGGCGACGAGGTGGCATCGTCTCTCTCCAGTGCAGAGGAAGGCGTGAAACGACTGCGGCGCACCTTGGACCAGATGATGACGCTGGCCCGCGCCGAGACGTCTGCCGACAAGGCGGACGGTTGCACCTCTGTGGTCGCTTCTGTCGGCGGCGTGCTGGAACAGTGGAAGGCGCACGAAAATGAGCGCTTGTCGTTGAACATCATCGGCGAGGACACCGGAACTCCGGTGCCCAAGTCGATGCTGGAAACGGCAGTTCGCAATCTGGTTGACAACGCAATGCGCTACTCGCCGCGAGATGCGGCGATCGAGGTTGGCGTGTTCCTGGATCCGAATGCACAGCGGTGTGTGGTTACCGTATCGGACCGTGGCCCCGGGCTGACTGCCGAGCAGGCATCCCAAATCGGCCAACGTTTCTGGCGCGGCGACCAGGGCCGAAAGAGTAAGGACGGGGCGGGCCTGGGCATTTCGATCGTGCGGGCCATTGCAGAGAGATTTGGTGGGGCACTGAATCTCGAACCCCGGGAAGGGGGAGGTCTGGTTGCGAAATTTCTCGTGCCCACTGACCCTGCACCCAAAAAAAGCCAAGCCTGGCCTGCAGGACGCAGTTTGGATTCAAAGCCGTAGGTTTGGTGTGCTGCCATGGATGGCGGGGTTACAGCCAAGGGACGGATGCATGCTGATGTGGTTCCCCTTCGTTCGATCTATCGTCTGACTTGGGTGTAACCCGCCGCCGGGGATCGGGCGCATGGCAGTGCTCGTGCGGCTGCCGGTCTTGCGGCTACCGTCGGGTCGGGCGCCATGCGAGACCAGCCAGCACCATCCCTATGAGCAACAGGACGGGCTGGTCGCCATGGCGAACGTACGGCGTCAGGCCGCTCATGCCTTGTACGGTCACGGACAACACGCCCGGCCTGTGTGGCGGCAGAGCGGCAGCGACCCGTCCTTTCGGATCGATCGAGGCTGTGATGCCTGTATTCGTGGAGGTCACCATAGGCCGTGCGGTCTCGATGCTGCGCATCCGCCCGATCTGCAGATGCTGGCGAAGCGCCCAGGTCTGGCCGAACCAGGCGAGGTTGCTCAAGTTCACAAGCACGCTCGCGCCGGGTCCTCCGCCGGGGTTCGGCAGGAGCGACGGGAGCAGCTCGGAACCGAAAACATCCTCGTAGCAAATGTTGAACGCCAAGTGCTGATCATTCACCGAGAACGGTAGCTGGACCGGGGCTCCGCGATCGAAATCGCCCAGCGGCATGTCCAGCATTCGCGTGAACCACTCGAACCCGGCCGGTACATACTCGCCCCACGGAACGAGGTGGTGCTTGTCGTAGCGTAGCGGCAGGGAGGCGTCGACAAGCTGCTGCAAAGGTGTGCCGGCGTCGAAGCCGATGGCGCTGTTGGTGTACCGCGAGCTGCCGTCGGCCGCCATGCTGTGCAAAGGAACGCCCATCGCAATCATGCTGCGCTGGTGCGCGGCGACGTCAAGCCAGGCTTTCCAGATCGTCGGGTTGAGCTGGTCTTGGAATATGGGCACGACCGTCTCTGGCAGGACGATCAGGTCCGGATGCGGCTCTCCGGGACCAGGTGGCTGCGCAGCCAGCCGCAAGTGCCTGACGATGCCGTCTTCGAGCCGCGTCGGATCGAACTTCTGCGATTGATCGATGTTTGCCTGTACCAGCCTCAGATTCAATGGCTCGCCTTCGGCCGTCGACCAATCGAGACGAGCAAGTATCCACCCCATGGCGATCAGGATCAGCACCGTCGCCAGCAAGGACACGTTCCAACGCATGGACGCCGCGGCCGGACGCGACAGGAACGCCACGGTCCCTGAGAGGTACGCCGCGAGCAGCGCGACACCATGCACGCCCAGCAACGGCGCCCAGCCGACCAATGGGCTGTCCACATGGGCGTAGCCAATGTTCAGCCACGGAAAGCCCGAGAACAGCACGCCGCGCAGCCATTCCGAGGCGGCCCAAGCAGCCGACCAGGCCAGCACGTGTGACAGTGCCGCTCGCCGCCGAATGCGGGACTGCAGCCACTTGCTGATCGCACAGGCAAGACCGGGAAACAGCGCGAGAAAGGCAGACAGCGCCACGACGCTGGCCCCGGCCAGTGGCGCGGACAAACCACCGTAGTCATGGATGCTGATGAACAGCCAGTACAAGCCGACCGCAAAATTGACGAAACCGAACCCCCATCCGCGAAGGAATGCCTGCCGGCCGCGCTCGGCGGCGAAGCTGGCGCGTGCCAGAACCGCCAGCGCGAGGATTTGCACGATGGGCAGCGACCACTGGGGCAGCGGATCCGGGGCGAACGTCAACGCATGTGCGCTGCCGGCAAGCGCCAAGGTCACGGCATTTCCCCACCGCACGACCTTGCTCACGGCCTGAGCATTCCAGTGCTCCTTTCAGGATGTAGCAGGGTCGGCCTGCATCGACCTGTCCAAGACAGGGCGGCCGTGCAGCAGCCTGCAGGTGTTCAGAAATACCGACGCACTGCTGGCAAGCATGGCGAGCGCGGCCGCAAAGGGCGTCACGCCTGCTTCGAACAGCACGACAATCACGGCGAGGTTGTACGCGACGGAAAACCCGAGGTTCTGCCGGACGATGCGATCGAACTTGCGAGCCAACTCACGGGTCTCGACGACAGCGCCCACGCTGCCGTGTGCGATCACCACCCCGGCTGCGGAAACAGCCACGGAACTCGATCCTGGAATGGCGATTCCGCAGGCTGCCTGGGCCAGGACCAAGCCATCGTTGGCGCCGTCTCCCACGAAGGCGACAGGCGCTGGGCTCTTTGCCACGATGTCGGCTTTCTCTTCTGGAGAGCAGTGGGTCTCGACCCGGTCGAAGTCTATGCCCAGGTCAGCCGTCAGGCGGTCGGACGCTGCGCTGGAATCCCCGGTCAGCAACCAGAGTTTCAATCCCTGCGCACGCAACTGCTGCAGTGACGAACGAGCATCGTCGCGAGGGGCATCCTGTAGTCGCAAGGAGCCGAGCCAATCCCTGCCTTTGGCAACGTGTACCAGCCCCGGCATGCCATCTTCCGGCGGCATGCCCTCGACACCCGCGGCAAGCAGCCAATTCCTTTCACCCACCCGCACGGCCTCGCCGCCGGGCACCTGCATCGTCACGCCTTTCGCGCATGCCGTCACCTGGCATCCGTCGGGCTCGCACGCGCTGCTCATTCCAGACTGCCGGGCCGCGAGGACCACCGCGTGTGCGATGGGGTGCACGACGCCGGCCTCAGCCCTTGCCGCAAGGTCGATGAGGTCCTGTTCAGACCATCCCTCCCGCGTCTGGATGCTGACGATACGCATCTGACCGCACGTCAACGTACCTGTCTTGTCGAACGCCATGATCCTCGTGCGGGCCAACGCTTCGACGCTCGCAGAGTCTCTTAAGAGGACGCCGCGCCGAGCGGCCTCGCGGCAGGTAAATGCGTAGGCCAGCGGCATTGCCAGACCGACCGCACAAGGGCAGGCTGCGACAAGGATGCTCAGCGCACCGAGCAACGCCCGATCTGCACTTGTGCCGCTCCACAGGTAATGGACGAAGGCGAGCAGAGATGCCGTCACCACGACCGGAAGCAGTATCCGGACGAAGCGCTCGGCCGTCTCGGACAACGACGACCGGGCGCCAAACAGCTCAAGCATGCGCAGGCCGAGGACATCCAATCTTCGCTCTCCCGCACCGGCGGTCACGTGGACCGTCAGAGGACCGCGCAGGTTCACGGACCCGGCGAAGACCCGCTCGCCAGGCTGAACGCTGCGAGGAACGGACTCGCCTTGCAGCAGCGAGAGATCGACGGCCGACTTTCCCGCCACGACGATGCCATCGACCGCGATGCGCTCGTTGGCGCGTATCAGAACGGTATCACCGGGCGCAAGCTCTGCCAGCAGGACGGTGCTCTCGGCCTTTGTGCCGCCGGACGAAGTCAGCTTGGTCACGGTTTCCGGCGCAAGGCTGCGCAATGCTTGCACGGCAAGTCCGCTCTCCTGCCGGGCATGGATTTCGATCAGTCGTCCGATCAGCAGAAAAGTGATCAACATGGTGGCAGCGTCGGTGTAAATCGCCACGGCCCCCATTGCCAGGGAGCCAACCGACACAAAGAGGGAACCCAGGACAGCAACAGAGGCAAAGACGTCCATCCCGGCGATCCCGGCACGCAGTGAACGGGCGGCGGCGCGGTAGAAGTCCAAAGCCGAATATCCGACGACGGGAAGGCTCGCTACGACGCTGGCCCAAGCAATGGCGAGCGCTGCCCCCTCGTCGGCATTGAGGTAAAGCACCCATGAGCCGAGCATGCTCCACATCCCGAAGACGACTGCAACGGTAAGCTGCAAGCGGATCTTCCCAGCCTGCCGCTGCAGGGCCGCTTCCAGCTCATCGGTGCCTTTCAACGGCGACAGTGCGTAGCCCAGGCCCTCGGCCTTTCGCAGCAGCAAGGGGAAGTCGATCGACTCCGGGGCCCAGGTCACAAGTGCCGAGCCCGAGGTGAAATTCACCGTCGCCGAGACCACGCCGGGAACACGCTGCAGGACGCGCTGCAAGGCCATCGCGCAGCTCACGCACCAAAGCCCGTCCACGGAAAACACCATCCGGCCCGCGACACGGGCCTGCTCATAGTCGAAATCCGCGCCGGGACTACGGTCCGCTCGTGGCATCCGTTCCAACCCCAAGCAGCTTCCCACCCAAGACCTTCCCGTAGTAGCTTTGCTCACCTTCGTGGTATTTCTCCAGCGCCTCAGCCACGGTTCCGGTCTGGCGTGTGTCCTTGGGGCGTTCGTGGCTGTTGATGAATGCCGCCACGTCCCAGGCCTCCTGTTCAGTCAGGCTGTACGGCTTTCCAAGGGGCATGTTCGCCCAGATGAAGCCCGCTGCGGTATCGATGCGGGCCATGCCGGCGCCCCAGTTATACGACTCTGCTCCCCAAAGCGGGGGGAATCGCATTTTTCCGTTCGCCTCCCGGGTCCCCTGTCCATTGGGACCATGGCACAGCGCGCAATTTTGTTGATAGACCGCCAGGCCTCGGCCCACGTCGTAGTCGTCCTTTGGCTTCGCCACCTTGGGATAGAGCGCTCCGCGCGGCTTGTTGCCAGCAGGCAACCCATCGGCCATCCAGGCCATGTAAGTCATGAGATCGCGGTACACGTCGCTGCCAGCAGGTGGCGGCTTTCCCGAGGACGACGCCTGGGCGTTCATCGAATAGGTGAAACATCCCATGATCCGGTCTTCGAGCGTGCTGATGGTCCCGGTCTTGCTGCGAAAAGCGGGATAGGACGCATAAGCCGCCCACATCGGTGCGGCATTCTCGCGGCGTCCCGAGTCGAGGTGGCAGTTCGCGCAGGCCAGCGAATTGCCCACGTGGTCCTTGACCATGGCGCCAGTGTCGGTGAAGATTTTCATTCCTCGCCGGATGGCATCGCCATAGGGTCCCTTCGGAATGTCATCCTCCGCAGGCGGGATGTAATAGCCGTCCGCACCGACAGGCATACCGGGCGCAGACGCCTTGGCGTCTTTTGCATAGGCCTTGCGAGCAGCTTCCATGTCTGCTCTCGAATAGGGCGCGGCCGAAGGAATCGT
Organism: Cupriavidus sp. WS; assembly: GCF_000395345.1. Classification (NCBI taxonomy): domain Bacteria; kingdom Pseudomonadati; phylum Pseudomonadota; class Betaproteobacteria; order Burkholderiales; family Burkholderiaceae; genus Cupriavidus; species Cupriavidus sp. WS. The sequence continues at coordinate 21,976 of NZ_AQPL01000269.1, forward strand.
GACCGTTTTGCCGCTGATCGCGCTGTACAGACGCCCGATGACGCCGCTCTCGTAGATGCCGTAACCCGCCGAAAACAGCAGGATACCCAGCCCCGCGGCATAACCGGCACGCCTGAGTGTCCCCGTATGCGCAGAGCGGCGATCACCGTTGTTCATCATGATTGCCTCCTTTGCTGCCTGGACGCAAAGATCCGAAATACTGAGCCACATCGCGCATGTCTTGCTCCGACATGCGCGACGCGATGTCATCCATCAAGGATTGCGGCGAGTTGTGGCGATGGCCGCCTTTCCATGAGACCAACTGGTGGAAGATGTACTCGGGCTGCTGCCCCGCCAGCGCAGGGAAATGGCCACCGACGCCCTCGCCCTGCTGGCCATGACAGGTCACGCACGCCGGGATATCCTTTTTCCAGTCGCCGGTTCGGCTCAGTGCCTCTCCACGTGCCGCGTCTCCGCCCAGATCGACGGGCGGGCCGACAACGCGCGGCAACGCGGCGTAGTAGGCCGCGACTTGCCCGATTTCCTCGGCGCTCATTGCGCTGGCCACGTACTGCATGGACTCGTTGGGGCGGCTTCCGGTGGCGAAGTCGTGGAGTTGCTTCGCGATGTAGGCTTCGGACAAGCCAGCCAGCGCAGGCGTCAGCCCCGCGCCGGCACCATGGTCGCCGTGACATGACGCGCAGGCCCAGACGATGTCGTTCCCCTGAAAGACGAGCGCCGGCGCGTCAGCGGCAACTGCGGGGGCCTGCTGCTTCGGCGCAACGGCCCCGCCAATCGCCGCCCCGCGATTCGGCGCCAGGTCGGCGATGTAGCTCAAAGCGCCCCAGATCGCCAGCGCCAGGAAGATGGCCAGCACAAACAAGGGAATGGGACGCGATTGCTCCCAGGGGTCGAACGTCGGGTCCACGTCTTGAACACGACGCCCCTTGCCGCTCAGATCGGATTTCATCTGGCCCCTCATTGACGCGAGCCCTGCTGAGTTTTCGGATCGTAGCCACGATCACGCAACGTCGCCTCTTTGGCGCTGACGGGGTAGGAACGATCCAGGCTCAACAGGTACGCGACCAGGTCGAGCGCCTCCTGGCGGGCCACCACCACCTTCCCGTCCGCAGGGCGGTACTTCTGCGGCAGCTTGACCACGACCTCGCCGGGCGCGGCCTTCTCCTTGACCTCGAAGAGGAAGGGATACGAAGGCATGATGCTCCAGTCGAAAATGGCCCTGGGCTGGTACAGGTGGGTCAATTGCCAGTCCCGGCTTGGCAGACGCACCCCGACATTCAGCAAATCGGGGCCGGTGCGCATCGTCCCGAGCAGTTGGGGGGCGTCGTAGGCGTAATCACCCGGCGTGGACGGCCTTCCCCAGCCCCGGGCCTGGTCCGCCAGCGTCTGGCCGCTCGAACGGGGCTGCTGGCTGTGACAGTAGACACAGCCATTGGCCACGTACTGCGCACGGCCTCTCAACTGTTCGATTGTGTAGTTCTGCAACTGCGCAGGTGCCTGGACCGTACGGACCTGCAGGCCGGGGAGCACCACGAGCATGATGGTCGCGAACACCAGGATTCCGACAGCGCCGACGAACAATGGAATCAGCCGGTTCATGCGTCACCTCGCCGTTTCGACCAGAGCAGGGCCATCGCATGGAAGGCAAAGACGAAGTGTCCCAGCGTCATCATGCCGCCGCCCACCGATCGACCTTCGAGATACGGCACGATGTTGCGGGTGATGTCGGCGAAACTGGTCTGCGGATCGAGCAGCGACATGCCTTGCAGAAAACCGCCGATGGTCAATGATAGGAAATAGATCAGAAAACCCAAGACCGTCAGCCAATAGTGGAGGGCGATGAGCCGCGGACAGGGCCAGTTCTTGCCTGTCAGGTAGGGCAAGAGATAGTAAAAGGCGCCGAACAGCACGATGGAGACGAATGCGTAAGCCCCCAGGTGCGCATGCCCTACCGTGTAATGCGTGAAGTGGGTGATCGAGTTGATGGCCCGTACGGCCTCCAGCGATCCCTGGAAGGATGCGGCCGTGTACATCAATGCGCCCGTGGACACGAAGCGTAGCGCCATGGACTCCTTGAACGCCCAGAAATTCTGTGCGACCGTCACGTGCTGATTGATCGCCACCGCGATGACAGGAATGAACATCATGACGCTGTGCACGATCGACAGCGTGACCACCCACGTCGGCACTGGCCCACCGATCAGGTGATGAATCCCCACCTGGCTATAGAACAAGGCGAGGCCCCAGAAGCCCAGCAGCGACACACTGTAGGAATAGATCGGCTTGCCGATGATCTTGGGAATCAGGTAGTAGGCCGCGCCCAGGCCCAGCGGTGTCAGCCAGAGGCCGAGCACGTTGTGCGCGAACCACCAGTTGGTGGTCGCTTGCTGCACGCCCGAATGCAGGCCCGGGATATTCGCGATGAAGAACAGGATGGGGAACCAAGCCAGTCCCGCGAGGTAGTACCAGCCGCTGACGTAGATGTGGTGAACGTTGCGTTTTCGGGTCGTCGCGATGGCGGACCATGCGATGAAGAAGCCGCCGAGGGCCAGGACAATGTCGATCTGCCATGGGATTTCGAGCCATTCCAGTCCGTCGCTCCATCCATTGGCAATGGCGATGGCGCCGGCCGCCACGCCGAGGGCCCACAGCACCGCGCCCACCATCGCCATGGCGGGCCTCCGCAGGGGCGTATGAAACATGCGAGGGATGATCCAGAGCGCGACCGCAATACCTCCTGTGGACAGCCAGCCGTACGCGACCAGGTTCAGATGGACGGTGCGCGCGCGCCCGAAGGTGGTGAACGCCTCATTCGCCAGCCAGTCGGGCCAGTGCAACTTCAGTGAGGCAATCATCCCGAACAGCGAGCCAACGATCAGGAACACGAAGGAAACGATGGACAGGACCAGTACGACGTTCCTACCCGGGGCGTCGACGCCGGCACGCAAGGCGTCGAATCGATGCTCGGCCGCCCCTTCATCAAATGAAGATGGGTCATCCGGGGTGCCGGCCTCACCCTCCAGGAATATGGTCGAAGCCTCTTTCTTTCCCGCACGAATCTGGCGCGTCACGATGGACCAGATCAATGCGCCCAGAGCCGCCAGCGAGACGATGAAGCTCAGAGCAAGGAGTAACCCAAGGCTCTCATTCATGGGCGCTCCAGAAATGGCGCGCAACCGTTCGAATTGGTTCCGATGCCAACCACTGGCGTTGGCGATAGTGTTCCATCAGGGCTTGCCTCGGCATTTTTTTTATGAATGTCACAGGTGAATCGCGAGAATGATGGTCAGCCTCGATTAAGCGAAAGTTAAGAACGTTCTTCGAGGCGCCCCGCGTTCTTTGACAGTGGGCAGCCTGGATGGCGAGAGCCAAATACAGTCGGCCGGGGTATTCGAATCGTCGTGATGCGAAGGTCTCGTTCGCCTCGCGGCAGACGCCGACGCTGCGCCGGGGTCTGCCCTGGCACGGGTCGGGACGAACGCTCGTTCGCCTTGCGCAGGAAATCACAACGGAGCACGTATCCGTTGTACCCACCCGCATCCCGAAGGACCGTCAGCCCTGGAAGGGGTAGCCGGCGTTGAGGGTCGAAGGGCCGAATGCCGCCCTCCTTTCGCCCGCTGTTCGCCCCCACTAAAGGCGTCGGCTTCCCATGTCCCGGCGACGACGCACGCCGCTGCTCATCCGTCCGAGAGGACAGGATGCGCGAGCCATTCGCGGCCCTTGAGCATGCCGTCCCAATAGACCGGCGGCAGGATGCGTTCCTTCAGCAGCCACGCCAGCGATGACGGCCGTTTGCCGTCGATGAACCATTTCGGAAACGAAGGTGCCAGCTTGCCGCCGTAGGCAAATTCCGCCAGCACGATCTTGCCGCGCTCGACGGTGAGCGGGCAGGAGCCATAGCCGTCATAGCTGGCTAGGCGCGTGGACCCGCTCCGGGCGGCGAGCAGGTTGTGCGCGACCACCGGCGCTTGCTTGCGCGCGGCCGCGGCAGTCTTGGCATTGGTGGTGTTGGTGCAGTCGCCCAGTGCGAAAACGTTGGCGTACTTCTTGTGGCGCAGGCTCGATGGGTCCACGTCCACCCAGCCCGCACCGTCCGCCAGTGGGCTCACTCGGATGAAGTCCGGCGCCTTCTGAGGTGGCACGGCGTGCAGCAGGTCAAATGGACGGGTGATGCGCTCTTTGGTGCCGTCGGCGTTCGTGCGGACAAAGGTGGCTTCATGCGCTGCGCCATCGACGGCCACGAGCTGGTGGTTGAACTGCAGATCGATGCCGTAAGCCTTCACGTACTCCATGAGCGCAGGCACGTAGTCCGGCACGCCGAAGAGCACGCCTCCCGCGTTGCAGAACTCGATGTGGATGTTCTTGAGCACACCGTGCCGCTTCCAGCGATCGGCCGAGAGGTACATCGCCTTTTGCGGTGCACCCGCGCATTTGATGGGCATGGGCGGCTGCGTGAACAGGGCCTGGCCGCTCTTGAGGTTCTGTACCAGTTCCCAGGTGTAGGGCGCGAGGTCGTAGCGGTAGTTGGAGGTGACGCCGTTGCGGCCCAGTGTCTCCGGCAGGCCCTCGATGCCGTTCCAGTCGAGTTTCAGGCCCGGGCAGACCACGAGCTGCTGGTATTTGACGACGCGGCAGCCGTCGAGCACCACGGCGTTGCGCTCGGGCTCGAACGCGGCGACGGCCATCTTGATCCACTTGACGCCGCGCGGCAGCACGCTCGCCATCGTGCGCGCCGTGTGCGCAGGTGGAAAGATGCCCGCGCCCACCATCGTCCACCCCGGCTGGTAGTAGTGCACGTCCGCCGGGTCGATGATGGCGATGTCCGCGTCCGGCTTGCGCGCGAGCAGACTGGACGCCACCGCGATGCCCGCCGCGCCCGCGCCGACGATCACGATGTCATGCGTGGCGTCCACGACCTCGGTGGGTGTGCGACCGCCGTTGGCGATGCGCCGGGCCACGCCGGAAAGCTCGTAGCCGGCACCGCGTGCGGCTTCGAGGATGGAGGCCAGCGGCTGGCGCTGTGCTTGGCTCAGCGCCCACAGCGTGGCCGAGCGCGTGCCGGTGCGGCAGTAGGCGAACACCGGGCCAGGCAGTTGCGTCATCAGCGTCCCGAAGGCCTGGGCCTGCTGGTCGGTCACTTTGCCGGACTCGACCGGCAGGTAGGTCGTCGCCATACCCAGTGCCTGCGCGGCTTGCTCGATTTCGCTGAAGCCGGGTTGGTCGCCCGCTTCTCCATCGGGCCGGTTGCAAACCACCGCGCGGTAGCCGGCTTCGGCGATGGCCTTCAGGTCAGTAGCAGCGATCTGGCCGCTGACGGCCAGTCCCTGATCCAAGGCTTTGATGTCCATGAGGTCTCCTGCCCGAAAATTGTCCTTTCAGCCGGTCGGTGCCGCTCTCAGAGGGCATCGATGGGAATCTTGAGGTAGTGGACGCCGTTGGATTCGGCGGGCGGCAACTCGCCGGCCCGCATGTTCACCTGTACGGAGGGCAGCAGCAGCACGGGCATCGCCAGCGTGGCGTCGCGCTGCTCGCGCGTGGCCGCGAAGTCATCCTCGCTGATGCCGTCGCGCACATGGATGTTGTGCGCCCGCTCCTCGGCCACGGTGGTTTTCCATTGAAGCTCGCGTCCCCCGGGGCGGTAGTCGTGGCACATGTAGAGCACGGTCTCAGGCGGCAGCGAGAGCACGCGGCCGATCGAGCGAAACAGCGTGCGTGCGTCGCCACCCGGAAAGTCGCAGCGCGCCGTGCCATAGTCGGGCATGAACAGCGTGTCTCCCACGAAGGCCGCGGCAGGCGCGTCAGATGTGGTGTTGTCCTCGACCACATAGGTCATGCACGCAGGCGTATGACCGGGGGTGTGCATGGCCCGCACCTGCAGCGTTCCGAGCATGAAGGTCTCGCCGTCGTCGAACAGACGGTCGAACTGCCGGCCGTCACGCGCGAACGCCGGCTCCGCGTTGAAGAGCTGGCCGAACACCTGCTGTACGGTACGGATGTTCGCCCCGATGCCGGTGTGGCCGCCCACGAGCGACTGGAGATACGGCGCGGCACTCAGGTGATCGGCGTGCACATGCGTCTCCAGAATCCACTGGACGCGCGCGCCCAGTTCCCGCACGCGCTCGGCCATGCGGTCCGCACCGGCGCGCGAGGTGCGGCCGGATTTGGGATCGTAGCCGAGCACACTGTCGATGATGGCGCACTGACCGCTGTTCGTGTCGAGCACGATGTAGCTGAAGGTGCTGCTGTCCTCGTCAAAGAAGGGTTCGATTTTCACGGTGCCTTTGCCTCGCTGACGTATGACCCGTCTGTTGTCGCCCATGCTCCTTTGATCGGATGTTTTCTGGGGCGTTCTCAAATGTCAGATGGTGTCCGGGCCGAATTAACTCAAAATTAAAAATCTGTCGTCGCATGTTCCTGCCGGCCGGCTGCCGGGTGAAGGAATCGCTTCCCCGCCCGTTGACTCAGCCGGGCAGCGCGCGGCGGTTCCAGGGCATGCGCATCAGCACGCGCGCGAGCCCACAGAACCCCGAGACACCGGCGAAGACCAGCCCCGCGCCCACGAAGCCCGAAAGCACATGGAACCATGGCGAGACCGTGGCACCCAGCACTGCACCGAGCACGATCAAGGACCCCGCAACAATCTGCACCTGCCGTTGCAGTTCCAGGGGTTGAGAGGCATCGGCCACGACGGGCAGGCCGGCTTTCTTCCATGCGTCCAGGCCGCCTTCGAGCACGTAGGCGTCACAGGCCGTGCACGCACCCAGCGTCGGGGCGTTCACCCGCGTCCGGTTGCCCGAGCGGCAGTGGAAGATGATTGCCGAAGCGCCGTCGAGCGGCAGGCCGCCACTTCGCAGGCGGTCCATCGGCACATGGCGTGCCTGTGCGATGCGCTCACGGGCATGTTCGTCCGCCGCACGGATGTCCACCAGGACGGCACCCTGGTTCACGAGTTCGCTGGCGGCTTGGGGCGAGATGGATTTCAGGGACATGGCAAGGGCCTCCTAGGGCGGATCATGGACAAAAGATGGCCTTGAGCGTGGCGATGAGCTTGGCCACGTCCGGATTGTCGATACGGTAGTGCAGGGTCTGCGACTCGCGCCGGTAGGTCACCAGGCCTTCCTCGCGCATCTTGGCCAGATGCTGGGACAAGGCGGACTGGCTCAGCGCCACGTTTTCGTGCAGGGCGCCGACGGTCATCTCGCCATGCTCGATCAGCAGGCACAGAACGAGCAGGCGATGCTCATTGCCGACTGCCCGCAGCATGGCCGCAGCCTTGGCCGCGCCGTCCTGTAGAAACGACTGGTCTTTCTTGTCAACCATCATGGCAGCTTGTATTTCATGTTTATCTAATTTAGCATAAACTAATAAAAGATCAAGGAAATTCCTCCAAGGCAGGGAGTGCTGCAGGTCTTCCGGCCGGTGTTCCCATGCTGCGGTATGGGTTCACCTGACACCTCATTCCTGATTTCTTCATGACGCCACCTGCTTCGCTGCCACCGCCAATTGCGACAGACGCTCGACGCAATGTAGGACTGCTGATGGCCGCCCAATCACTGGGCGGCGCCGCGCCACCCATCATCATTTCGCTGGGCGGCATCGTGGGCCAGATGCTGGCCAGCAACCCTTCGCTGGCCACACTGCCGGTCAGCCTCTACAACCTGGGGCTGGCGCTGTCGACCATCCCCGCGGCCCTGCTGATGCGTCGTCTCGGCCGGCGCGCGGCTTATGCGTTGGGGGCGCTGCTGGGTTCGGTGTCCGGACTCATCGCCGCATTGGGCGTCCTGTGGGGCAGCTTCGAGACCTTCTGCATGGGCACGGCGATGGCCGGCTTCTACGGCGCGTGCGTGCAGAGCTACCGCTTCGCGGCCAGCGATGCGGTGCCGCCGCCGCAGCGCGCCACCGTCATCTCGCGCATCATGATCGGCGGCCTGATCGCCGCGGTCATCGGCCCGCAGGTCGTCATCTGGACGCGCGACGCCTGGCCCATGGCGCCGTTTGCTGGCAGCTTCCTCGGGCAGGCAGGCTTGGCGCTGTTGGCCTTGCCGCTGCTGCTGATGCTGCGCATGCCGCCGCCCCAGGCAGCGGCCGTCGTGGGCGCGGCGCGCCCGCTGGCGGTGATCGCGCGCAGCCCAGGCTTCGTCGTGGCCGTCACGGCGGGCATCGTGTCCTACGGTTTGATGGCTTTCATCATGACCGCCGCGCCGATGGCCATGGTGGGTTGCGGCCACACCGTGGGCGAGGCCGCGCTGGGCATCCAGTGGCACGTGCTGGCCATGTTCGCGCCGAGTTTCGTCACCGGCCACCTGATCGCGCGTTTCGGCAAGATCGCGATCACGGCGTGCGGACTGGTGTTGATCGGGACCTCCGGCCTGCTGGCCCTGGCCGGGCTCGAACTTCTGCACTTCTGGGGCTCGCTGATCCTGCTGGGCGTGGGCTGGAATTTCGGCTTCATCGGTGCCACGGCGCTGGTGACCGACTGCTACGCCGCGCCCGAGCGCGCCAAGGTGCAGGCACTCAACGACTTCCTGGTGTTCGGCACCGTGGCCGCCGCCTCTTTCGGGTCGGGCCGGCTGCTGAACAGCTCGGGCTGGGAAACCATCAACGGACTGATGCTGCCGCTCATCGCGCTCGTGCTGGCCCTGCTGGGTTGGCTGGCTTGGCGCAACCGCCAGCAGTCGGCGGCAGCCGCCGCGCCATGAAGCCGTCTGGGTCCGGTCGAGCGTGCGGGTCAACCCCGTTTCATATTCGATGTTCCAAAACCATGAGGAGTTCGCGATGACGACAAGTTACCGGCAACTGACGCAGGACGTGGTGGCCAATCTGGCGCCTCTGCACAAGGGAGTGCCGCAGGTCATGAAGAGTTTTGGTGAGATGGGCAAGGCAGCCATCGCCGACGGCGCACTCGACGCCAAGACGAAAGAGCTGATCGCGTTGGCGATCGGCGTGGCCGCACGGTGCGATGGCTGCATCGGCTTTCATGTCAAGGCATTGGTCAGGCTCGGCGCGACGGCTGCGGAGGTCCATGAGGCCCTGGGCGTGGCCATCTATATGGGAGGGGGCCCGTCGGCGATGTACGCATCGAACGCGGTGGCCGCCTTCAACGAGTTCGCGGCGCTGTCCAGCAACCCGGGCGCGCCGGCCAGCGCCCCGTAGCCTGGGCCCGGACCGTCGTGCGGCGCCGCGGACCGCCTGCATCCGGTGCCAGAGCTTCGCTCCCTCCAACTTGCATCCCCGCAACCACTGTTTACCACAAAGGCCTAACCATGCAGACCACCGACTTCGTTGCGACAGTTTTTGATGGGAGAAGCAATCCCAACAAGGTGACCGTGACCTTTACCATGGCACTCAACGCGCTGCTCAAGGGACATACGGCGACCATCGTCCTGATGGTGGAAGCCGTGGAGCTGGGAAAACCCGGCGCGGCCATTGGGTTGGACATCGGCAAGCCTTTCGAACCCGTTGCCGATCTGCTGGAGAAGTTCTTGGAGAAGGGAGGTCGCATTGCCATTTGCGGCTCTTGCATGATCCACAACGGCATGACCGCCGCGCAGATGGACCCGCGCTTTAGCGTCATCAATGCAGCCGATGTGGTGGAGTTGCTGATGGGCGCCAGGGGGTCCTTGCAAGTCACCTGAGCCCAACCATGACACGATCAAGCGTCGCTGGCTGAGGCCTGTGGCGCGCGTCTTGGAGATCAAGCATTCAGTTGTACCTTGTGCGCCTTCTTGTTCACGAACTCGCCCAGGCGCTCCTGCACATCGTCACCTTGCTGGATCATGGCCATCACCAGCCCCTCGGTGAAGAGCCCGTCCGTGGCCGACATGTCGGCGATGCGGCTGATGGCGCTGACGATGGCGTAGTTGGAAAGCGGCGCATTGCCCGCGATCTTCTTTGCCAGAGTCAGGGCCAACTCCGGTGCGGGCGTGTCGCCTTTCGCGGTGTCGCAAACGTAGTGGGCCAACCCCAGTTCGCGGCCTTCCTGCGCATCGAGGACCCGTCCGGTGAGCATCATCTCCACCATGCGCGGCGCGGAAATGATCCGCGCAGTGCGCACCGTCGCGCCGCCGCCCGTAAAGATGCCCCGCGTGCCCTCGGGCAGCGCAAAGAAGGTGCGGCTGTCGGCAACGCGCACGTGCGCTGCGCTGGCCAGTTCCAGACCGCCGCCCACGACCGCGCCCTGCAGGCAGGCGATCACGGGAATGCCGCCATGCTGGATCTTGTCGAACGCGCGGTGCCAGCCCTGGCAGACGCGCATGAACTCGACGCCGCTGCGCGCCTTGTCGTGGTGCTCCTTGAGGTCCAGGCCGGCACAGAAGTGATCGCCCTTGGCCGTTAAGAGGATGGTCCGGATGTGGCTGGGCACCGCCGAGAAATAGGCGTCGATAGCGGCGATGGCATCCTCGTTGAGCGCGTTGCGCTTGTGCGCCATGTTGAGCGTGACGATGCCGATGTTGCCTTGTTCGGAGGTCAGCAGAATGGGGTCGGACATGAAGTTTTCCTGGCACTGGGTCATGAACATGGTGGGCTGTGGCGGGCAGGTCGACGTGCTCGGTCCGGCGGGCATCGGCCGCCGCTGTGACGGCATGGCCCGCGCCGAAGCGGGCCATGCCGTTCAAGGCCGAGGCTCCATGCCAATGTCGCCATTCATGGGCATTGAGCTTGGCCTGGGCGCGAAATGGCGGATAGACCCCTGGAGTCGCGGTCAAGCCTCACAGTCGATACTATTAAGGGGCGTTTATCTTTTCCATGCCCGTAGATTACCCACCAGGGATGCTGGGCTCAATTGCCAATAGCGTCGTGAAGTTTGCAAAAACTGACAATCTCGTCCGGCCGCCAAGAGGGCTTCCTGCGAGCCCAAAGGCTGTCGCGGCGGCCACGGTCTCATGCGACCTGGTGGAGGATCTGCTGCGCAGCCTGCGCTCGCTGTGCTCGGACCAGGCCCTGGATCGCTGCCTGCAGCAGGCCGGCATCGTGAAGGCATTTATCAACCACCCCGGCTCGCGTCTCACGCACGATCAACTGGTCGGGCTGTACCGGCGAAGCGCCGCCGCCACCGGCGATGAAATGATGGGGCTGTGGAGCCGGCCCATACGGACCGGCGCTTTGAAGTACATCGTCCGAGCGGTCATGGACGCGCCAAGCATCGAGGTAGCGCTGTATCGCTTCACGCAGGTCTGGAACCTGCTGCTGGACGACTACAGGCTGAGTCTCACGAAGGCAGACGCCTCCTTGCGCTTGGACCTTGTCCCGCGGTCTTCCAACACGGGGGTGAACCGATTCGGGCACGCACTGATGCTGAAGCTGACGCACGGCATCGTGTCATGGCTCGCCGGCCGAGAGGTCTCGGTGCGCACTGTGGGCTTCGCTTTTCCACGCCCGTCCTTTGCTGCCGACTACTCGATCCTGTTCCCGGCCCCGATCGATTTCTGCGAACCTTACTCTCAGGTCACCTTTCACGCCGAACTCGGAAAGGTCCAGCCGGAACGCAGCGCGTCCGACGCGCGCAGCTTCCTGGAGCAGGCGCCGCGCGACTGGATTTTCACCTCCTACCACGAGCACGCCCTGCGGCTGAAGGTGCGCGAGTTGCTGCATATGGATCTCGGACGGACGCTGGATGATGTTTCCAGCCGGCTGCACATGTCCTCGCGGACACTGATACGCAAGCTGCAGCAGGAAGGGCTGTCGTTCCAGGGCATCAAGGATGAGTTGCGCAGGGATCTGGCCATTCTCCACCTTGTGCGCAACGACGGCTCACTGGAGGAGATATCCGATGCTTTGGGCTTCAGTGCCCCCGCCGTCTTCCATCGCGCGTTCCGCCACTGGACAGGTATGACCCCCGGACGATACCGAGCGGCGCAGCAAGGCATTTCCCAAGTGGTTACGCTCTGACCTGTGCACCGAAAAGCGGGCATCCGGACCTCGCCACTGGATATCCTCATTTCGCAGCCAGCGAGGCCTCACGCCCGGCCTCCTCGTTGGCGAGGCACAAGTAGGGGTTGTTGGGCGGCACTCGCTCGAACAACGCACCGGGCTGCGTTAGCAGGTAGCCGTGCAACTGCCGCGATTTGCGCGGCCCTGTGACGTGGCAAGTCCAGATGTTCAGGCCGCTGGCCTGCTTACGGTGCACGGCCAGCTTCTCGAAGCGTTTTTGTACCCACTGCCACGGCTCCAGTTTTTCCTGGCGAGCAATGGCTGCCAACTGCGGATGCTCTTGAGCGTAACGCTGGAACACGCCGGGACTGACCAGGTACGCGGTGTCGTCCACGGAGTGCACCAGCGCCTTTGCGTCGTTGATGATGAGCCGGCGGGAAGCGATGCCCTGTTTCAGCCACGCCATGAAGTGCTCGCCTGATGGCGGCGCTGCCGAGGATGTTGGCACTGGCACTGGCACTGGCACTGGCGCCGGTGACGAAGGCGAAGGCGAAGGCGAAGGCGAAGGCGAAGGCGCGGCCAAGCTTGGTGCTTCGGGGCGCACGGTAGACGTCTCTTTGGGGAGCGCTTCCGCATCCTGCCGGGTCTCGGGCGAGCCTCCCATACCCACCATCGACAGCATGTCCTCCATGACGTCGGGCACGACCTGGGCCTTCAATGGAGGCGCCGAGAGGGGGCCACCGCTTTCCCATGGCGGAACCGACGGGCCGTCCGAGTTGGACTGCGGCCCCTCCGTCGTGCGGGTGGCGGAAACATCGGCCTCCTTACCCGTGGACGCTGCGTCGATCGCCACTGTGCCGGTAAATGGTACCGGCCGCTGCCCCGGCTCCCAGATCAGCGCGGGTGCGAGGCGCAACAGGGTGAACGAGTGGGACCAGCCGGTGGCGCTGGTCACGGTTGCGCGCCAGACTGCCTTGCCGTCGTATGACGGCTGCAATATGCCGTGGTCCTGCAGCACATTGAAGACGGCGGTGTTGTTGGCCGGGATGCCGTCGATGCCCTGGGACAGCAGGTGCGCACGCAGCTTGTCCGAGACCGTCTTGCTCACCAGCCACAAGGCATCCTCGGTGAGCCAGCCGTCTGAGGCCTCGGGCTGGTTCAGCTTCAACTCTTCCTTGAGCAGGTAACGCAATCCGTCGAGCAGTTTGCGTTGCAGCGCGTGCTTCGGTGCGGCCATGGCGCGCGCCGGGTCACCGCCCAGTTCCTGGGCCACCGAGGCGCGGTCGGCCTGCACGACAAGTTCGCCCAGCACACCCGCGTGCTCGTACTGGCCGGCCAGGACATAGAGTAGCGGTGCCCACAGGTCGGGATAGCCACTGAGCCAGTCCAGGGCATCACGGTCGAGCAGTTGGCGGTAGAGCAAACTTGTCGCGGCACTGTGCAGGCGGTATTCGCGGTCGTCGCGGTAGCGGAAGCGGTACGGCTGGTGCAACGGGCCATGCCACGGGTGCCAAGTGCTGCCGTCGGCAAGCTCGACGTGCAGATCGACGGCGATCTTGCCGATGTCATGGAGCAGCGCGGCATAGGCAACGGCGGCGGTCCAGGCCTCGGACTGTGCGGCCTGGTCCTCGGGACTGGCGCCGATGGGCAGCAGATGGGACTGGCGCAGCTTGAGCGCATAAGCAACGATTTCGAGGCCGTGGTCCAGCATGCCGCCCGGATAGGCATGGTGATGCGCCTCGGAGGCCGGGAAGGCCTGGACCAACTCGGCGTAGCGTTCCAGGGGCGCGCGGTACAGGGTGGCGAATTGCCTGCGTGAGAGCGAGGTGCGCTGCCAGATGTGCTCCAGCAGTTTCTGCCGGCGCGGGGTGGCCAGCATCGATGCGGCAGACTCGGGCCGCAGCAGCCCTTTCGGGAGGACGGTGGCGGGTGGTGGCGTGGGCGCGGCAGCGACCGGGGGCCGTTTTCGCTGGAACAGGGAGAGCATGTCGATGTCCTGATGACGGGCCGACCGGGAGGCCTTTTCGCCTTTTCGAGGTAGGGCCTTTCCCCTTGCACCCCATTCCCTTGCCGTTTCGGCCCTTTGGCCTTTAACCGTTTCGGTATAGCGGGGCCTGGGTTGCGGCTCCAGCGCCAATGTGGAATCTGCTCGAATGGATTGGACGGCGACCAGGTGATGGCCTCGGCCTATGCTGCGGAGATGCTGCTTCCGCCAGGTAGGTTGCCCCTAGGCGTCCAAGTTGACAAACGCGACAAACGCGACTAGAGTGAATCTTGTCTCAAACCTGCTTGGGAGATGACCATGCCCACCGCCATTGAATTCATTGCCGATCGTCTTCCGCGCGTCACCGTGGAGGACGTGCGCCGTTTCGCGGATACCGTTGAAATCCGGGACGCCACGGCATTCGCGGCCGAGTTGCAGGCGTTCGTTCACGAGCGCGTGGAAGCGGTGAAACTGCCCGCTAACCTCGCAGGCGAAACGGTGGAGCATGCCCTGGAGCGCAAAGCGGCCGCGCTGCGTGCCGACACGAGTTGGGCACCGACTGAAACCGACGTCCAGCGTGGCCGCGCCGTGCTGCTGGAGGCCTTCAACCAGCCGCACAACCTGCCGCCCGCGGAGTTCGCCAAGCTGGCGGACAAGTCGCGCCAGCAGATCTACAAGGACATCCTCGCCCGTCGGCTGCTGGCGCTGAACGTGGGACCGCGCGGCCAGAAGCTGCCCGACTGGCAGCTCGACCCGGTGAAGCAGCAGTTGACCCAAACCGTGCTTCAGGAGGTCGAGGGCATCGACCCCTGGACGATCTACCGAGCGCTGACCGAACCGCTCGAAGGCTTGGGCGGTCGCTCGCCGGTGGATGCGGTGACGCATGGCACGATCGACGACGTGGCCGAGGCCGTGTTCAACGTGCTGGGCGTTCAGGTGCATTGAGGCAAGACCGCCGTGAGCCGCGAGCTGCCTTCGTTCCTGATCGATGCCGGCGAACTGCTCCAGCATGTGAGCCGTGTCGTCTATCGAGGCAGCAGGCTGTACTATGGCCGCGGTAGCACCAATCGCTACGATGATCCGGCACGGGCCTATGGCGTGCTCTATTTGGGGCGCGACCTGCCCACGGCGCTGATGGAGTCGGTGTTTCACAAGCATCAGTGGCTTGCGGACACGCAACGCTCGATCGCGCTGAAAGAAGTCCAGGCCCGGATGGTGCGCGCGGTGGGCGTGATGGACGACGTGCTCCTGGCCGACCTCACGGCGTCGGGCGTCATGGCGGGCTACTTCGGCCTGAACCTAGAGCAGTTGGCCAGCCGCGACTACACGCACACGCAGCAGGTGTCTGCCCAGGTGCATGCGATGTTCAGCGGCGATGGCCAGCCGCTGTTCGATGGGGTGCTCTATCCGTCGCGCAACAACTATCCCGCCAAGAGCATCGCCCTGTTCGAGCGTGCGGCAGCAAAGGTTGGCGTTGTCGATGACATCGACCTGGTGGACCATGTGGACTGGCCGCACTTCGTTGCCACGTATCGCGTCGGCGTGGAGCCTGACCCCGGCCCGGTGGAACCGGATGACGAAGCGTCATGAAGCACTTTGAAGCCCGCAGCAGAATGAAATGGACCAAACTCGAATAGGCATCCCTCAGTAGCAGGAGACGACCATGAGCATCACGACCCGCATCAGCACTGCAGAACGCCTCGGCCGCGCCCTTGGCCGCGGGTGGCGCGCCTACGCGCGCAGCGAACGTCGGGCGTCAAACTGGTTGGTGTCCAAGGGTGTGCCGTTGGCCGGCGCTGCTGCGCTGCTGTGGGCCGGCAAACTGGCTGTCCTGGGGCTGCTGCTCTACGTTGCTTTCTGGCTGGCCTTGCTGCTGGTCGCGCTGGTGTTTGTGGCCCAGGGGCACGATACCGTCGAATGGGAGCCGCCCGAACCAGAGTGGCGGCACGGCCACGCCGGTTTTGGCCTCTATACCCACGATGAGTATCGGATAGATCCACATGATCCATCTGATGAGACCTAGCGAAGAAGCATGGCACTATTTCTTCTTGCTAGGTGTCGATGCCCACTTCATAGCGTCGCCAAAGGCCATGTCGGCGGCCTTGCCGCCGGCCGCTTTGGCGCCTGCCGTACCGGCAGCAAGCCCTTGCAACATGCCCCCCACGGCGTAGCCCGCCCATCCCAAGGCGGTTACCCAGAACAAGGGCAGCACGATGAACATCGTCGCCATGACGAAATTCAACAGCATGTCTCCGAAGGCATTGTTGAGGCCCATGACCAGATCGAAATTCGTATGCGGCCGGTTCCATCCCCAGCCCCATCCGTAGAGCGCGTCCAGAATGGTGCTGTCGATCCAGCGCGCGAGTTGAAACCAGAAATCCACGAAGAACAGCGCAAACTGCACCACGCTGACCGTCACGAGTGTTTTCAGGTTGTAGGTGCTAACCATGAGCACCACCGGAATGCAGATAACCAGCGCCATCTTCAAGAGCGCCAGCACCATCGGAAGGGCCTGGCGCATTGCATCCATGGAGGGGAAGTAGCCCAACGAGCCCACCGCCAGTCCTACGTCGGCTGCCGCCCGGGTGATGATGTTCGGGTCGGTCATTTCGATCTGGCCACCGTAGTCCGTATAGACGCTGCCTTGGTTCAGCTTCTGCTGCCGCGGTGACGCGATCGCGCGGATCACCGAATCGTCCACGTCGGCCCGGCTCAGGAAGCCAGCCCAGCCCGCCAAGCGATTGAGCAGGCTCGGGTCCACCTGGCCCAGAAGCCGCGCCCGCAGGCCATTGCTGCCGTCGGCCCACCATTGCCTGCAGGTCGGGTAGCCGCCGCCGCTTGCTACCTGCGCGAGCCCTGCATCTCGGTTGCTGTCGTAAGGCCAGTCATCGCGCGGCGTGCTGGAACGATACGTGTCGTAATAGCCGTTCGTGTCCGTGAAGAAGCGCGAGCCGATCCAGGTCACGTCGTGCATCTGCTGCTCATCGAGCTGAGGGCGCTGCATGAATAATTTCGCCCGTGCAGCCCCATAGCAATCCCGCGAGAAATCCGCCACTTCCTGAGCCAGTACCGGGTCGTCGATGCGCGTGGCGTCGATCTCCATGCGCATCTGCCGCAGGTCCGTGCCGCACGGGATTGCCGCCACCGAAGCGCCGGTGACGGCGCGCGAGAGCGCGTGGATGAACGCCCACCACACCGGCACCTTCGCCGACTGGTTGTTGAGCGTGCTGAAAGATTGCGACCAGCCGGTATTCGAGGGCTGCGGCACACTGACCTGACATTGCGCCGAGCGCGAGCTGTCGTACTGGATGGTGTTCAGGTCCACGTCGATGAACGGGATGCCCGCGAACATCACCACCACGATGGCGACGAAGACCCGGTTCTCGATGCGGGCGGCGCTCAGCACGCCTTTATTGCCCTCGTCGGCGCCTTCTGCACGGGCCTTCAACCACTCCTGCACGATGATCGCCACGAAAGGCAGCGCGAAGACGCCGCTGGATACCAGCACGGCCCAGATGCCGTTGTTGACGATCCAGGACACCAGCGTCAGGTAGTACTCTAGGTAGTCGGTCGTGAACAGGGTCATGGCGCCATCTCCCCTCAACCCGCCTGCATCAGCAGGCTGGCTTCCAGCGCCACGATGGCGATGACGCCCGCGATCTCGGTGCGCACCAGGCGGCGCCGCGCCTGGGCGTCGTCCTCACGTTCCAGCAGCCGGCGGCGCATCCAGATCCACCCGTACACCGTCGCCCCGTACAGACACAGCCGCCACACGAAGAAGTAACCCGCAGCGGCGGCGAGCCACCGCTCCCATCCGGCAACGCTGCCGACCAGGTAGATGCCGGCGATGTTGGCCGCGACCGCGGCGGCAACGATCAGCACCGTCCACAGCAGCGCCTTCGCCGCGCGCCGGCTGAACAGCCAGCGCAAGGGGGGCCAAGTCATGCGCGCCGCGCTCATGGCCTGGCTCCTGGATTGCCCTTCTGCAACTGGTCGAGGCGGTCGGGTACCGGATCACCCTCGTAGATGCCGCGCGAGCCTGCCGCGCGCGTGCCGTGCCGCTGGATGATGGCCATCGGTGAGTTGTTTGCCAGCTCGCGGCGCAGCTCCAGCTCCGTCTTCAGGTTGCGGATCTCCTGGTCGAGCGTGTCGCTCTCGTGGTTCACGGCTTCGACCGCGAGTTCGTTGGCTGCGACGTTGGGCTCCTTCTTGCCCGTGAGCAGCGTGCGCTGGAGCAGCAGCGCTTTTTCCAGCACCGACGACAGCGCCACCTCCGACGCGAGGCGCCGCGCCAGAAGGTCCTGGTCCGGCTCGTCGCGCAGCGCCTCGATCACGCCGCGCGTGATTGGCAGCGACGTACTGCCGGCCTCGCGCAGGTTCTCAAAGGTGGTATTGCGCGTGCCGGAAACCAGCTCCTGAAGGACCTCCAGCTTCGCCTCGTACTCTTCCTGGATCAGCGGCGTCAGCCCGACGCCGGGCACCGTCTCGGTCTTGGTGCAGGAGTCGCAGGTGCGCTGCACCTGCTCTCCGAGGACCCGCGTGGCCCATTCGGTCGCCTGCTGCGGCGACGTCCAGGTCTGGCAGGACAGGCTCGCACAACTGGCGGACGCGATGGAGGACGTGTCCGTCACGCCACGACCGTTGACCAGGTTGTAGCCCGCGCGGGTGACGTCGCCGACCACCCGGATGGCGGACTGGCCTGCGCCACCGGCATTGCTGCCACCCACCCATGGCACGCCGTCGTTGCCGCGGCGCGTCTCGGCCTGCTCGACGGCCGACACGGCATCGTTGCTGCTCACGGCATCGCGCAGTGCCATGCCTTCGGCCATCTGACTCCAGCCAAGCTGCCCGCCCGCCGTCTCAGCCATCTTCTCGGCCATGGCGCGACACGTCAGCTTCGAGCGGTCGAAATCCAGCCTTGCCTGCAGCACGCCGTTGGTCAACAGGTTATACAAGCCCGGATCGGCCCGCTGGATGATCAGCGCAGGCAGCGATGCGACCGCGCTGGTCGCGCTCTGGATCACGTTGCTCATGATCTGCTGGAATCCATTCGTGATCCCATTGAGCTGATTGCGCAGCGTGGTCTGGATGCTCATGTCGCCGCAGATCAGGTTGCTGTTCCAGCCCACACCGACGCCGATGGAGCGCATGCCGGCCGCGCGGCCCATGGACACGGCGCTGCCGCCACCGATCGAGTACATGACGTCATCGCCGATGACGGGGCCGCTGTTCTGGTATCCAACCTGCGCCCACGCCAGGCTGCAGACCAGGGCGAGCGCGCCAGCCAGCGGTGTCGGGCGCAACAGGCGGCACGCCCTGGTGGAGAGGTTCATCGGTTCAGGACGCTTCATCGTGGCACCTCAGAGGAAATCGACGCTGCCCAGAAACACCTGGCCACGGCGTTCGCAGCAGGCATAGGGCCGCCACAGCGCCCAGGCGTAATCGCCTTGCTGGGCCTGGGTCAGCGTGCCGCTGTGGGGGAAAACCACGCAGGTGTTCGACAGCCGAGGCGTCAGTTCTTGCCACTTCCCGGTGGAGGCATCGCCTTCGACCAGCGCGCCGGCTGGCCAGTAGCCATCGCGCGCGCTGGCGAGCAGCGGCTGGTACACGTGCAACTGCCCGCGGCGCGTGACGACATCGCCCGCACGCTGGGCGACCACGGCCCCGGATTTGTGGTCGTCGGTCTGGTGCAGGAAACCACCGCGGGGGTACACATTGCCCCAGAGGTTCACGGTGGTACGAGCGCCCACCTCACGCATTCCCGGAATCAGGGCCTCGGGATAGACGGACTCGGGCACGTTGTAGCGCCAGGCCAGCGTATCCAGGGTGCTGAGCAGATACGGCATGAAGGCCGTGCCCGCGCCTTGGCAGAAGTAGCCGGAGGACGAGGCGAACTGGTTGAACACCTCGCCGCCGGGGTGTCCGATGACGTCACTGTTTTTGAATTTGGCGAGGTTGTTTTCGTGGTCTTCGTTGGTGGTGCCGTCGCCGCCCGCCTGGGCCGAGGCGTTCGGCATGCTCATCGCCCGCACTTCGACCCAGGGGTTCTCTCCGGTGTTGCTGTAACTGGAGACGACCGCATCGGGCACGTAGTGCCGGACCTTGGTGGATGTGCGCACCGTGCAGCCCGTCCAGGTGCAATACAGCCAGTAGCAGATGCCCACCACCCGGTACTCCAGGCAGTCCGGCGACATGACGGAGGACACGATGGTGGCGGTGTTCAGGGCGTAGCTGCCCGTGGCACTGACCAGCAGCAGCGAGGCCACGGCGACGCGCAGGCGGCGCAGCAGGTCGAATGGGCGATGGGTCACGGCTGCGTCCTCCGGTGCTGCTCGATGCGGGACACGGCCCGGGCCATGTCAGGCTCGCCATAGACCACATAGCGTTGATCCACCACGACGGCCGGGATGGTGGCGACGCCCAGGCTCCATGCGTCGGTGATGCCTTGGTAGGCGGTGCCGATGCGGCGCTGAAGGTCGGTGCCCCCATGGTTCAGCCGTTGCCGGACGACGGCTACCGCCCGCTCGGAATCGGCTGGCAGATCCGCGGAAAGCTCAGCTTCGAGTCGGGATGCCTGGTCCAACTCGATCAGCCGTTCGCCGCCCATGGTCTTGACCGGGTGGCGACTGTCGGTGACGACCACCACGTCGGCAGCGAAGGTGGCCGGGCTGAACACCGCCAGAGACGCCGGCAGCGCCACGGCCAGGCCAAGGGTTCGCCAGCCTGGTGCGAACCGGGTAAAAGCTCCTGGCATGTCTTGCACCCCGGAAGTTGATCAGGGCCATAGTCAAACGCCGAACCCCATGCGGCCCCAACAAACAATGCGCATTGCGGCCTCCCCGCATACCTGCTTGTGTCGCCGCGAAGAAAAATCGGAGGCCGAAGCCTCCGCGCTGATCAACGAAGCAGTGCAACCCTTACAGCAGGCCGGACTCCGCAAAGGAGAACGGGGCGCCCTGGCCGACGATGATGTGGTCCAGTACCCGCACATCGATGAGTGCCAGCGCAGCTTGCAGTTGCTGGGTCAGCATGCGATCCGCGCTGGACGGCTCGGAGACACCCGAGGGATGCTGGTGGGCGAAGACCACCGCGGCGGCATTCAACTCCAGCACACGCTGCACGACGACACGCGGATAGACCGAAGTCGAGTTGATCGTGCCCCTGAACAACGGCTCGTAGGCCAGCACCTGGTGCATGCTGTCCAGGAACACAGCGGCGAATATCTCATTGGGCTCGGCGACCAGTTTCAGGCGCAGGTACTCCCGCACGGCGGCCGGTCGGCTGAGGCACGGTCCAGCTTTGAAGATCCGTCTCTCCAGCAGCACGATGGCGTGCTGGATGATCCAGTCCTCGTGTTGGGCAGCGATGGCGGAAAGCGAATCCAGGCAGGAGTCATTGACGACGAAAGACATGGCGAACCTCCAGACGGTGAGATCGGAGGGCGCGCGCCCTGGGAGGGCAAGCCCTCCTGGGGAACGAAAAAACTGCATCCATCACCGCGGCAGCGGTGATCGTTCGCGACCAGGATGCGAGGCGAACGGGGTGCGGTCAGCGCAGCGGACTGCGCCGTAGCCTTGAAGACCGGGGCTACCTGGGCATGTCGCCGACGACGTCGGCAGGCATTTCCGATGTGGGTGTGGCGGCGGGATCGCCGGCCGCGAGCATGTCCATGGCCGACAGCAAGGCATCGCCCTCGATCGGACCCTGCAGCAGAATCGCCTTGCCGGTTTCGCGATCGTGCAGCCGCAGCGACGGCGTGGCGGTCACGCCGCTGTTCGTGGCTTCCGCAGTTTGGGTGCGAATCGCCGCGTCGGGCCGCTCGCTCGCGATGCACTGCTCGATGGCTGGCGTAAGGTCGGGGTAGCGCAGGTCCTCGGGCACGCCCTGGCCGTCGCTGCGTGTATGGGCATAGACCCACTCGACGACCTGCCAGAAGGCGGCATGGCCGTTGGCTTCGCCCGCGCATTCCGCCAGGCGCGCTTCCGCGGACGCGGCCGGCTCATGCGCGGCCAACGGCAGGTGATGCCATTGCAAGGCCACGTCCGCATTGCCGGCCACCCAACGCTTGATTACTGGGAGATAGGACCGGCAGAACGGGCATTCGAGGTCCGCGTAGAGCGTCAGCGTGAAACGGCCTGCCGGGTTGCCCATCTGCCACGGAGGCCCAGCCACCTGCGTCTCGCTGGCCGGCGCTGAAGTCTGAGGCGTGGACTCGCCAGGCAAGCGGGACACGATCCAGATCAGCATCAGCGAAAGCAGCGCGGCGGCCAACGCCCAGGGCCAGCGGGGCCGCCAGCGCCGACGGCGGAACGCCTGGACCTGCATCGGAATGGAAGGACGTTTCTGTTCCATGGCGTTCTCCGGCTTACGAAAGTTCCAAGGCGGGCGACTCGATGCCGCGTGCCTGGTCGATCTTCTCGGCCACCTTGAAGGCGGCTTCCAGCTCGGTGCAACCGTATTGCTGCATGAGCTGGTAGCGCTCGGCCTTCTCCTCGGGCTCGGTCTGCGCGAGCGCGAGGTAAAGGCTCGGCGGCACGGCGCGGAACAACACCTCCATGCTTTTGGAGAGGATGACACCCTCGGTGAACTTGCCTGCCTCTTTGCGCGCCGAGAGCATCAATGCCTTCTGCGCGGGCGAGAGTTCGCGGAACCGAGCGATCTTTTCCACTTCGTCCGGCGGCATCGACAGGCACAACCACCACTCAATCATGTTGAGCATGGGCTCCGCGGCGCGCGGCAGGTCGTCGATATTTTGTGTAGCCAACCAGTACCAGGCCCCTAGCTTGCGCCACATTTTTGTGATTTTTACT
>NZ_AQPL01000270.1:0-31243 GCF_000395345.1 Cupriavidus sp. WS
TCGCCGTACTTCATCAACAACCCGGAAAAGCAGGTTGTCGCCCTCGACAACCCGTTCGTCCTGCTGTTCGACAAGAAGATCTCGAACATCCGCGACCTGCTGCCGGTGCTGGAACAAGTGGCCAAGTCGGGCCGCCCGCTGCTGATCATCGCTGAAGACGTCGAAGGCGAAGCCCTGGCGACCCTGGTGGTGAACAACATCCGTGGCATCCTGAAGACCGCCGCCGTCAAGGCTCCGGGCTTTGGCGACCGCCGCAAGGCCATGCTGGAAGACATCGCCATCCTGACCGGCGGCGCCGTGATCGCCGAGGAAATCGGCCTGACGCTGGAAAAGGCGACCCTGCAGGAACTGGGTCAAGCCAAGCGCATCGAGATCGGCAAGGAAAACACCATCATCATCGACGGCGCCGGCGACGCAGCCTCGATCGAAGCGCGCGTCAAGCAGATCCGCGCCCAGATCGAAGAAGCGACCTCGGACTACGACCGTGAAAAGCTGCAAGAACGCGTGGCCAAGCTGGCCGGCGGTGTTGCCGTGATCAAGGTCGGCGCAGCCACCGAAGTCGAAATGAAGGAAAAGAAGGCCCGCGTGGAAGATGCACTGCACGCGACCCGCGCAGCCGTGGAAGAAGGCATTGTCCCCGGCGGCGGCGTGGCCCTGCTGCGCGCCCGCGCTGCCATCGCCAACCTGACCGGCGACAACGCCGACCAGAACGCCGGCATCAAGATCGTGCTGCGCGCGATGGAAGAGCCGCTGCGCCAGATCGTCCTGAACGCCGGCGAAGAAGCCTCGGTCGTGGTGGCCAAGGTCATCGAAGGCAAGGGCAACTACGGCTACAACGCCGCCACCGGCGAGTACGGTGATCTGGTGGAAATGGGCGTGCTGGACCCGACCAAGGTGACGCGCACTGCGCTGCAGAACGCCGCTTCGGTCGCTTCGCTGATGCTGACCACCGATTGCGCCGTGGCAGAACTGCCGAAGGACGAGTCGGCTCCGGCAATGCCGGGCGGCATGGGTGGCATGGGCGGCATGGACGGCATGATGTAAATCTGCCGGCCCGCCGCGCAGGCAGCCTGCTTTACCCGCATTACCCGCATTACCCGCAGTAGCAAAAAACCCCCGCTGGCGCGAGCCGGCGGGGGTTTTTGTCTTTGGCGGCGGCGTTTTACGTGGATTGGCCCGGACTCGCGCGGACGCTCAGATCTCCACCGTGAAGCACCAGTCGAAGGCGGGGTTCTCCGGCTCGCCGGTCTGGCGGCGCACGTAGCCGCGCGGGTTGCACACCACGCGCGCGCCGTCGAGCCGGTAGTCGAAGCCCGTGTGCGTATGGCCGTGGACCCACAGGTCGGCCTGGGCGACCAGGTCCGGGCGGCGCGAGATGAAGCCGGCCGACACCACGTCGTGCGAATAGCGCGGGTCCAGGCTGCCGAGGTCGGGCGCGTGGTGCGTCACCACCACGGTCTTGCCGCCGAACGGCGCGGCGAGCTGCGCCGCCAGCCAGGCGCTGGCCGACTCGTGCAGTGCCAGCGCGTCGGCCGTGGTGAAGCGCCGCCGCTGGCCGTCGTCCCCGTCGGTCTCGATCAGGCGGTGGTCCACCATGCGGGCCGCGCAGGCCAGCATCGCCTCCTCGCGCCGGCCGGTGCCGAACAGCGCGTAGTCGCTCCACCAGGTCGTGCCGATCACGCGCACCCGCTCGCCGCCGGCGCCGTCGAAGTACGCCACCGCGCCGTTGAGCACATGCACGTTCGCCGAGGCCCGCGCGGCGTCGGTCATGGCGGCGTCGGCCGCGTCGAATGAGCTCTCGTAGTATTCGTGGTTGCCCGGCACGTAGACCACCGGCTGGGCAAAGGCGTCGGCGGCCCAGTCCACGCCGGTGCGGCCGTTGGCGATGTCGCCGGCCAGCACCACCAGGTCGGCGGGGCAGGCGGGCATGGCTGCGGGGAAGTCGTGCTCGAGGTGCAGGTCGCTGAGGATGCGGATCTTCATGCTGTCTCCATGCCGTGCGCGCGCCGGGGCGGGGCGTGCGTATCCGCATGGATTCTTCAGAAAAGGGCGGCCGCGGTCAAGCGCGGCCGCATGCCGGGCCAGCCTGTTTGACGCGCCGCGCTCAGAAGACGCGGGGGATCATGCGGGAGCGCACGTTGCTCTTGTAGCTGCGGTATGCGGGATCGTCGGACAGGAGCTTCTCCTCGCGGATGATCCGGATGCCCTGGAGCAGAAATTGCCCGGCAAACACCAGGAGGTTCTGCATGCCGAAGTTGGCCAGCAGGAAGCCGATGTCGGTCACGAAGTAGCCGAGATAGATCGGGTGCCGCACGAACCGGTAGGCTCCCCTCGAGACGATGCCGCGGTTGGCCGGCAGTATGCCGAACGAATAGCGCAGCGACGCCTTTGCGAAGATCTGCCACCCCAGCCCGGCGATCTGGAGGCCGGCGCCGATCGCCTCCGGCACGACCCGCGTGCCGGGCGCGAGCTGGAAGGCGAGGAAATAGTAGGTGCCGGCAAGCGAGCACAGCACGGCAACGGGATTCCAGTCGCGCCGCGCCGGCGCGCGCACCACCAGCGACAGGCCGAGCGTCAGGCACTCCGCCACCACCATGAGCAGCAGCGTGACGCGGGTCGGGTCGGCCATCCACTGCTTGATCGCAGCGAAGGCGAACATCCCCAGCAGGAAGGCGGTGCTGCCCCGCAGGCAGGCTTCCAGCGCCGCGTCGCGAAGGCGCAGCAGCGGCGGCAGCGGGTCGCGCGCGAGCGCGCGTGCGAGTGGGATGGACTTGCTGTCGATCATGATGCCTCCGGCGTGTCGTGTGTGCTTCGGTGCGCGTCGATGCGCGCTGTGTGCTGCCTATCTGGAGATCCGCAGGATCTCCGACGCCAGTTTCGAGAAGCAGGGCTTCAGGTTGTCGATGGTCTTGGCGTAGCAGTACACGCCGGAGGTCTGGTTCTTGTTGTAGAGCGGCGCGTCGGTGGTGTTGGCCATGTTCTTGAGCAGGCCCTCGTCGAAGCCGCCGTTGCCGTCCAGCCCGAGCGTGAAGATGTAGACGTTGTTGTCGCGCAGGTAGGAGGCCATTTCGATGGGCACGTTGGTGGCCGCGTAGTAGACGTTCTGCGCCGAATAGGCCGACGTGACGGTGTACGGCACGCTGGTGGGGTAGATCGCGTATTGCTGGTCGGCGGCGTTGTGCGCGTTGTACCACTGCGGCATCGCCATCGGCTGCGTCACCGTCGTCGTCACCGTGCCGTTGCGGCGGCCGTTGTTGGTGTCGCCGGTGGTGGTGGTCGTGCTGAGACTGGCGCAGGCGCCGGACATCCTGGTGTTCTGCTGCGAGATGACGTAGAACCCGCTGAGGCTGCTGCCGGGCGAGGTGGCCGTGATGCCGCCCGCGCATACCGTGTTGGTGGGCACCGGCGCGCTGGTCGTGGTGGTGGTCGTGCAGTTGCGGTTGCAGTTGGTGGTGACGGCGGTGGTCGTGACCGTGCCCATCTTGTAGCTGGCCGACAGCGTGTTGGGCTGGCCGTCGGAGAAGAACACCACCACGCGCAGGCTGGAGCGGTTGCTGGTGATGCTGTCGAGCTGCGCGCGCGCCTGGTAGAGCGCCTCGGCGTAGTTGGTGTTGCCGCCGTTGGCCAGATTGCTGATGGTGTTCTGCATGTTGGGGCGGTTGAAGCCCCGGGTGGTGGTGCTGATCGGGATGTCGGACAGGCCGCCCGAGGCGAAATGCACGAGTCCGACGCGGTCCGACGACGGGCTGAACTGGTCGAGGAAGCTGTTGGCGTTGGACTTGACCGTGCTCCACACAGGCGACATCGAACCCGACGCGTCGATCACGAAGATCAGGTCGAGATCCCGGCGGATCGACTGTGCCGTCGCGGCGACCGCCACGTTGTTGAAGCCGAGCACCTTCATCAGCGTGAGCGGCATGGTGGCCGACGCCGAGACGTTGATGGTGACCGCGCCCGAGGTCGGGGTGTCGAACAGCACGCTCGGCGTCGCCATCGCCGGCACGGCCTGCAGGTAGCCGCTCGGGAAGTTGGCGTCGAAGAAATCCTGCGCCGCCTGCCGCGCCGCGGCCGCCTGGTCGGACTGCGTGGTGCCGTTGGTGACGGCGCGGGCCGCCGCGACCGCGGCGGAGTCCACCGCGGCGTTGAGCTTGGCCTTGGTCACGTAGGCCATGCCCGCGTCGACCGCGAGCCCGGCCGCGCCGAGTAGGCCGATCATCGTCATGGCGGCGATCAGGGTGATCTGGCCGCGCTGCCTGCCGGTGCCCGGCGCGCGCGCGGTTCGCAGTGTCGTTGCGGGGCTTCTCATGGCGGCTCCTTGCGTCGTGGTCTCGCGGCGGCAGTCAGAATGACGTGACCGAATACAGGTTGGGGCCGATGTCCGGCATCCTGAGCAATCCGATGGTCAGCCCCTTGAACAGCATGTCGAAGTTGTAGTAGGACTCGACCACGTAGGCGATCTGGCCGTCGGTGAGAAGGCCCGTCATGGCGTTCGCCGTGGGCGACGTGCTGCCGCCGGCGGGCATGCCGCCGCAGCTGCCGTCGTTCTGCCACTGGCCGGTGCCGCCGCCGCAATTCCACACCTTGCTGTCCGGCGCCGAGCCGCCGAGCGACCAGCCCCCGGCCCAGCGGTACTGCTCGAGCACGATGTTGCGCACGGCGCAGTTCGAGCCGCTCTTGTTGCACTCGTTGTCGCCCATGATCTTGGTGATGTAGATCATGCCGCGCTGGCTCATCTTCAGCGGCGGCGTGGTCTGCGCCAGCGCGACCATGATGTCCTGCGGCGTATAGGAGGCGCTGCGCGAGGCGAGGCTGGCGCCCTCGCGCGTCAGGTTGACGAGGATCAGGTTGGCCTGGATGGCGCGCGCGAAGTCGATCACCGGCAGCGTGAGGAAGATGAAGATCGGCAGCAGGATGGCGAACTCGATGCTGGCGATGCCGCGCGCGGCGCGCCTGCGCGGAAGGGGGCGGATGCGGTTCATCAGAAGGCCTCGTTGCGCATGGTGGCGGCCACGCTGAACGTGTACTTGCCGCCCGTGGAGGAGAAGAACGCGGCCACCATCGGCGTGACCAGCGGCCAGGCGCAGTTGACCTGGATCACCACGAGGTCGCCCGCGCCGCCGAACATCGTGTTGCCGCTGGCCTGCGAGCTGCCGTTGACCCAGGTGGTCACGGTCGCGTTCGACATGTCGTAGATGCCCAGCGAGGCGTCGTGGATCCTGGCCAGCACGGCCTGGTAGCGCTGCTGGGCGGCGTTGGCCGGATCGAGGGTGTTCTGGCCGGTGATGGCGAAGCGCGCGCCCTCGCGCACGGCGTTCTGCATGGCGAGGTTGGCGAACATCATCATGCTGAAGTCGATGATGGAGAAGAACACCAGGAAGAACACGGGCGCCACCAGCGCGAATTCGACGGCGCTGGCGCCGCGCTGGCGCAGCCGCCCGAAGATGGCCGAAGGTTGCATGGTAGGTCCTCCTGTCCTGGGTTGTGCCCGCCTGGCGCGCCGTGCCGCCGCGCGGCCTGGGTTGCCTATTGGTTGTTGCCCATCATGAACGGGATCAGCGAGCGGTAGAACTGGATGGCCGGCGAGCCGAGCAGCACCACGAACAGCGACGGCAGGATGAACAGCGTCAGCGGAAACAGCAGCTTGACGGCGATCTTGGCCGCGCATTCCTCGGCGCGCTGGCGCCGCTTGGTGCGCAGCGTGTCGGCATGCACGCGCAGCGAGTCGGCCACGCTGGTGCCGAAGCGGTCGGCCTGGATCAGCATGCTGACCAGCATGTCGATGTCCTCCACGCCGGTGCGCAGCGCGAAGTTGCGCAGGGCCTTTTCGCGCGACAGGCCGGCGCGCAGTTCCAGCACCAGCAGCTCGAGCTCTTCGCCGAGGGCGCTGTTCTCGCCGCGGAATTCCTCGACGACCTTGAGCAGCGCGGCGTCGAGCGCCAGCCCGGCCTCGACGCAGACCGTGATCAGGTCGAGCGTGTCGGGGAACGCTTCGAAGATCGCCTGCTTGCGCACGCGGATGCGCCGGCGTAGGACCAGGTCCGGCAGGTAGAAGCCGGCGATGGCGGCGGCCAGCAGCGCCGCCGGCAGCAGGCGCGGGTTGTCCTCGCTGACCACGCCGCGCGTGAGCAGCAGCACCAGCAGCGGGAATGCCACCGCCAGCACGGTCTTGGCGGCGAAGTAGACCGCGATCGCCGACGGGCTGCGCCAGCCCGCATTCATGAAACGGATGCGGATGGTGGAGGATTCCCAGCCTTCCTTGGGCAGGGCGAGCCTGGCCAGCGGCCTGGACAGCCGTTCCAGCTTGCGCATCCAGTCGTCCTGGAGCACCGAGGGCACGCTGTCCGCGCCCGCGGCCGACTTGCTCACCTGCGAGATGCGGCGCCGCAGGATGTCGGGCTGGAACAGCATCATGGCGGCCAGCGTCACGCCGAACGCCACCACGAAGGCGAGGATCAGGATCAGGATTTGCTCGATTGGCATGATGTGTCTCTCCCGGTTCTTCTGGCGGCGGCTACATGTGGATGCGCACGATCTTGCGCATCCACAGCAGGCCCAGCAGCATCAGCAGCACGGCATATCCCACGATCCACGGCCCGATGGGATCGTTGGCGAGCGGATCCAGGAACGTGGGGTTGAGCAGGTACATGGCCCCGGCCAGCGCGAACGGCAGCACGGCCAGGATGATTCCGGAGAAGCGCCCTTCGGCCGAGAGCACCCGCACCTGCCCCAGCAGCTTCATGCGCTCGCGGATGATGCGGGCGACGTTGCCGAGAATCTCCGCCAGGTTGCCGCCAGACTCGCGCTGGATCAGCACGGCGATCACCAGGTAGCGCAGGTCCGGCAGCGGGGCGCGCGCGGCCATGTTGTTGAGCGCGTCGTGCATGGACGCGCCGAAGTTCAGCTCGTCGAAGGTCAGGCGGAACTCCGCGCCCAGCGGATCGGGCAGCTCGTCGCCGGCCATGTCCAGCGCGCTGGAGAAAGAGTGCCCGGCGCGCAGCGCGCGGCTGATCAGGTCGGCGCCTTCCGGAAGCTGCGTCTCGATCAGCTGGAGGCGGCGACTGCGGCGCCGGAGCACAAACCAGAGCGGCGCCGCCGTCGAGCACAGGGCGGCGATGCCCACCGCCGGGGCGGGAAGGCCCATCAGCATGCCGAACGCGCAGATCGCCAGCGCGGGCAGCAGGTTGAAGCAGAGAAACGTCGACACCGTCCAGTTGAGCCCCGACTGCATCAGCAGCCGGTCGAGCGCGTGGATGCGCGGCAGCAGGCGCAGCAGGCTGGCGAACGACGCCGAGCTGCTCAGGGCGCGCTCCTTCATGATGGACGACGACTGCTCCTGCCAGCCGGCCTGGACCGCCGCGCGCACGCGGCGCCCCAGGCGCCGCGCGCCGGCGCTGTGCTTGCTCTGCCACCACTGGTAGCCGGCCACCACCGCCAGCACGATGGCGATGAAGAGCGAGAGGCCGAAGGCCGCGAAGGTCTGGTTCATGGCGTGATCTCCTGGACGGTGCGCGCGCGGCTCATACCTCGAAGCGCATCGAGGGCTCGAACAGCCGTTCCGGCACGTTCACGCCAAAGGCCTGCAGGCGCTCGCAGAAGTGCGGCCGCACGCCGGTGGCGCAGAAGTGTCCCTTCACGCGGCCCTCGGCGTCCACGCCGGTGCGCTTGAAGGTGAAGATCTCCTGCATGTTGACCACGTCGCTCTCCATGCCGGTGATCTCCTGCACGCTCATCAGCTTGCGGCGGCCGTCGGTCAGGCGCGAGACCTGCAGCATCACGGTGATGGCCGAGGTGATCTGCTGGCGCATGGTGCGCGGCGGCAGCGACAGGCCCGCCATGCTGATCATGTTCTCGAGCCGGGTCAGCGCGTCGCGCGGGGTGTTGGCGTGGATGGTGGCGAGCGAGCCTTCGTGGCCGGTGTTCATCGCGTGCAGCATGTCGAGCGCCTCGGCGCCGCGCACTTCGCCGAGGATGATGCGGTCGGGGCGCATGCGCAGCGCGTTCTTCACCAGCGCGCGCTGGGTGATCTCGCCGCGGCCTTCGATGTTGGGCGGGCGCGTCTCCAGGCGCAGCACGTGGTTCTGGCGCATCTGGAGTTCGGCCGCGTCCTCGATGGTGACGATGCGCTCGCTGGCCGGGATGAAGCCCGACAGGATGTTGAGCATGGTGGTCTTGCCGCTGCCGGTGCCGCCCGAGATCAGGATGTTCAGCTTGGCCTTGACCATCGCCTCGATCAACTGCGCCATCGGCGGCGTGAGCGTCTGCAGCTCCACCAGGTCCTTGACCATCAGCGGATTGACCGAGAAGCGCCGGATCGAGAGCAGCGGGCCGTCCACCGCCGAGGGCGGGATGATGGCGTTGACGCGCGAGCCGTCGGGCAGGCGCGCGTCCACCATCGGGCTCGACTCGTCGATGCGCCGGCCCACGCGCGACACCATCTTGTCGATGACCTTCATCAGGTGCGCGTCGTCGCGGAAGGTCACGTCGGTCAGCTCGAGCTTGCCGCGCCGCTCCACGTAGACCTGCCTGAAGGTGTTGACCAGGATGTCGGAGACGGTCGGGTCGGTCAGCAGCGGCTCGAGCGGGCCGAAGCCGAGCATCTCGTCGCGCACGTCCGACACCAGGCGCTTGCGCTCGCTCTCGTTGATCGGGATGTTGCGCTCGTCGATGATGCGCTCGACCAGCAGGGCCAGCTCGCGGCGCACCTGATCGGGCGCGAGGCGCTGCAGCTTTTCCAGTTCCACGCGCTCGATGATGGCCTCGTGGATTTCCATCTTGAGCTGCTGGTAGGCGGCGTTCGCGGTGGGGGCGGCGGGGCCGACGCGCTCGGCCACCGTTTCGCCGGCCTTCTCGTAGAGTTGTTCGCGCAGTGACATCTCGTTTCTCCGTGGCGCGTCGCGCGCCGGTATCTGGGTTGCCGGGGCGGCCGTCGCCGCGATCCGTTCAGGCGTGCCGCTCCACCGGCATGGCCTGCCCGGCGCGTTCCCTGCCGTGGCCGAGCAGCTTGCGCAGCAGGCCGTCCTCCTGCTTCGCGGTGTCCGGGAACACCGCGTCCACCATCTGCGCCAGCGCGCGCGCGATCGGGCTGCGCTCGGCGAGCTGCAGCACCGGCACGCCCTGGTTGCTGGCGTCGCGGGCCGGTTTGAGGTCGGACGGCAGGATGTGCGCGACCTTGCCGCCCAGCGTTTCTTCCAGCGTGCGCACGCTCACCGGCGAGTGCTTCTCGAACTCGTTGATCACCAGGTGCAGGCGGTCGGCGGGGTAGCCCAGCGAGCGGAAGATCTCCATCAGGCCGCGGCCCGCGCGCAGGTAGGGCAGGCTCAGCTGCAGCACCGGGTAGATGGTGTCGCTGTGGTCCAGCACCATGATCGAGGACGGGTTGATGTCCTGGCCGATGTCGAAGAGGATCACGTCGTAGGCCGGGCGCACCAGGTCGAGGATGTTCTCCAGGTGGGCGGACTTGATGTCGCCCGCCTTGACCGGATCGCCCGCGCCGGCGATCACGTCGAAGTTCGGGTGCGCATGCGTGATGCAGGCATCGAGCAGCGCCAGGTCGAGGCGCTCGACCTGCTGGCAGATGTCCGCGAGCGTGGCCGGCGGCGCCTTGTCCGTGACCAGGAAGGCGCCGTCGCCGAACTGCTGCACCAGGTCCACCAGCAGCACGCGCTTGCCGCGCCGCGCGGCGATGGCGTAGCCGAAGTTGGCGGCGACGAAGGTGGTGCCGCTGCCGCCCTTGCAGGAGGCAAAGGTGAAGGTGCGCGCCTCGGCGTGGCTGCCGTTGAGCGGCTTGACCGCGAGCCGCTCCAGTTCCCCGTTGAACTCGCGCGGGTCCAGCGGCCAGCGCAGCACGCTGCGGATGCCCATGCGCATGGCGCGCATCAGCAGCTCGGCCGACGGCGACGGCGTGACCAGGATGCAGGGCACGTCGCCGGGCTCCGGGAAGCGCTGGCGCAGGCGTTCCAGCACGTCGGCGCTGAAGTCGTCGGCCTGCAGGATCAGGAAGTCGGAGGGATGGATCAGCCCGGCCATGCCGAGTGCCTTCTCCGGGTCGGCGCAGACCAGCTGCAACTGCCTTTGCGTGGCGGCCTGGCCGGCCATCGAAGACATCTGCCGCGCCCGCGCCTCGTCGGCCGAGACCAGAATGAGCTTTGCCATCACTGTTTCTCCCAGATTGTGTTGTGCCTGGCGGCCCGCGGCGGCGTTGCAGCGGGCCGCCGCATGTCACCGCGTGCCGCCATCGGGTCAGGGCGCCGACGACGCGGACGAAGTGCCGACGCCGATCGCGTACGCATTCGTGTCCGCGGGCGGATTGCGGAACGACGTGTTGTAGCGGTCCATCGCGAAGGTGGCGCTGCGCGCGTCGACGCCGGTGACGGGGTCCGCGTTCAGCGAGGCATCGGGATTGAGCGTCTGCATGGCGCGCACGATGCGCACGGCTTCGCCGAAGTGGGCGTCGTACACCGGCGTGGTGGTCATGCAGCCGGCCAGTCCGGCGGCCGCGCCCGCGGCGGCGGCGGCCAGGGCGAGCCGCGCGCAGCGGGCGGCGAGTGTGCGGATGTCCATGATGTTTCCCCTGTTCATTGCGCGGCATCGGCAGGCGTTGCCGTGCCGGCGATGGTCGGCGCCGGCGCGGCCGCGTCGGCGCTGTCGCGCGGGCCCGCCATCGGGTCCTTGCTGGTGGTGGGCGCGGCCGGGGCGGGCGCCATCGGCGCGGCCGGCGCGCTGACCGGCGCCGGCAGCGGCGCGCCGGCGGGCGCTCTCGGCGGCATGACCACGTCCGGATGGCCTTCCATGTTGCCGTTGATGAAGACCTCGCCCGGGGTGGGCCTGCCGAAGGAGTCGGTCGGCATCGGGTAGTTGGCCGGCAGCGGCTTGACCAGGCGCGGCGTGACCACGAACAGCAGCTCGCTCTTGTCCTGCTGGAAGTTGGTGCTGCGGAACAGGTTGCCGAGGATCGGCAGTTCGCCGGCGCCCGGCAGGGCCTTGAGGCTGCCCGTGACGTTGCTCTTGATCAGGCCGCCGATGGCGAAGCTCTGCCCGTCCATCACCTGCAGCGTGGTGGACGCGCGGCGCGTGGTGATCAGCGGCAGGATGGTGCTGCCGCTCAGGTTGGGCGCCGAGAGCGCGACGCCGGTGGGCGACAGCTCGGACACCTCCGGCGCCACCTTCAGGTTGATGCGGCCGTTGGCCAGCACCGTCGGCGTGAAGCGCAGGCCGACGCCGAAGGTTTCTTCCTGCAGCGTGATGGTGGTGCCGCCCGCGCTGGAGGCCTGCGGCACCGGGATGAAGACCTTGCCGCCGGCCAGGAAGCTCGCCTCCTGCCCGCTGATCGCCATCAGGTTGGGCTCGGCCAGCACCTTGACCAGGCTGTCGCCCTTCTGCGCGTCGATCTGGAAGTTGAACGGCAGGTTGTTGTGCTTGATGCCGGTGATCACGCCCGCGCCGCCCGAGAGGAAGTTGGCCAGCAGGCCGAAGCTCCAGCTGCCGAAGGCGCCGTTGAGGTTGGACGCGGCGCCGAGCTGGTCGATCAGCGTCTTGGACACCTCGGCCACCTTCACTTCGAGCATCACCTGCTGCGGCGAATCCACCGTCATCATGTTGATGATGCGCTGGCTGCGCAGCGGCTGCCCGCCGGCGTTGCCGGTGCCGGCCATGCCCATGCCCATGCCGCCCATCGGCATGCCGTTCATGGCCAGCATGGGCTGGCCGGGCGCGCCGAACCCTTGCGGAGGCGCCTGCAGCGGCCCGCGCGTCTGGCGCACGACAAAGGCGTTGGCGATGTCGATCACCATCTGGGCCACGGTGGAGTCCGGCACGTTGCCGGTCAGCACCAGGCTGTCGGCGGCGGCGGACACGCGCACGCCGCGCGCGCCGGGCAGCAGGTCGTGCAGGGTCGACTGCAGGCCGCCGGGGTCGGCGCCGACCGTCACGTCGATGACCGTGCAGTTGCCGCTCTTGCCTTGCACGATCATGTTGGTGGTGCCGACATCCAGGCCGAGCAGATAGAGCGTCTGCGGCGACACCAGCATGGCCTGCACCACGCCGGGATTGCCCAGCGTGCGCGTGCGCACCGGCTCGGGCAGCGGCAGCATGCGCGACTTGCCCACCGGCACCGCGATCTGCTGCGGCTCGCGCGCCGCGCCCATGCAATTGGGCCCGCGGCTGACGCCGGCATCGCTCGGCGGCGGCGGTACGCTGGCCGCGCCGATGGTGAGCTGGATCGGACCGTTGGCGGCGAGCTTCATCGCCTGCGGCGCAGTTTGTGCTGCGGGCGCGGCCTGTGCCTGGGCGGCGCCCGCCGCGCCCGCATTCCCCGTCGCGCCGGCGGTGCCGGCGGCCGCGGCATCGGCGGCCCGGGCCTGCTCGCTGCCCAGCCAGACGCAGGTCATCGACAGCACGGCGAGCGCGGTCAGGTTCAGGCGTGAGGGGCCGTTGCGCGGCGCGCGGCCGCGCGGGCTGCCCTCCTGGGTATGGTGTCGGTCCATTTGATTTTCCCCCCGGTTGTTGACCCCAGTGGCTGGGGCCGGCATCTGGCGTCGTCGGCGTCCGTGCCTTAGAAGCATTCCTGGTTTTGCTGCATGCCGCTGATCACGCCCACGCAGTTGCTGGCGATCTTCTTCTCGGTCAGCCGCTGCACGACCTGTATCACCTTGGCCACCGGCGCCGGGGCCACCGCGGCCTTGAGCACGGGCTCGTTGAGCAGGCTGCGCTTGGTGGCGCCGGCGGTGTCGACCGGGCGCGGGTCGACCTGGTTGCGCAGCACCAGCGAGAGCGTGCCCACGCTGCGCGCCAGGTCGAGCTTCTCGGCTTCTTCCGGCGAGACTTCCAGCGTCACGGCATTGACCACCTTGGGCTTGGTCTCGTCGCGGTTGACCTCCTGCGCGATGGCCAGCACCAGGATCTTCTCGAGCACGATCTTGGAGATCGACTGCTCGT
Organism: Cupriavidus sp. WS; assembly: GCF_000395345.1. NCBI lineage: Bacteria > Pseudomonadati > Pseudomonadota > Betaproteobacteria > Burkholderiales > Burkholderiaceae > Cupriavidus > Cupriavidus sp. WS. The sequence goes on from NZ_AQPL01000270.1 coordinate 12,934, forward strand.
TCTGCGTGGCGCCCTCGCTCCTGGCCTGGTCTTTCTGCGTGTTGACGATGATGTCGACGAAGCTGCCCGGCAGCGCGAAGCCGGCCACGCCCACCACGTCGTTGACGCGCACGGTGATGGCGCGCTTGCCCTCGGCGATCACGGCGGAGAGGCCGCCGCGCGTGCCGATGGGCGTGAGCTTGGATTCGAGGATGGGCTCGCCGCGCATCACGCTGGCCTTGGTCACGCGGCCGTCGATCAGCTTCTGGTCGGTCAGCGCGCCGGGCGGCAGGCTCTCGCGCGGCCAGTCCACGACCTTGACGAACTCGGGCGCGAGCCGCTGGCCGAGGTTGATGTCGGTGCCGGCCACCACCACCTTGGTGACGCTGCCCGAGCTCTGCTGCATCATCCAGCGCGAGGCCAGCACCACCGCCGCCAGCCCGGCCAGCGCCGCCACCAGCAGCATCACGATTGCGCGTACGTTTCTCATTTGATGGTCCTCCCCAGTGTGGATCCAGGCATCGGCGCCGCCGGCGAGGCGCGAGTGCCTCCCCTGGCCCTGGCGCCAGTTCCGTTCATCGTCGTCGTCGTTGTTGTTTTGTCTTTGTCTTTCGTGGCGGGGCCGTGCGCCCGGCTCGTCAGAGCACGCCCGTCATCACCAGCACCACGCCGCCCGCGATCGCCACCGCGTAGGGCAGGCGGGCCGCCGTGGTCAGCTTGTCCCTGCCGGCCAGATTGGCCCGCAGGCCGAGCGGCAGCCACAGCAGGCGCGTGCCGATCCCGGACAATGTCTTTCTCACCCGCTTGTGCATCAGCATGACGGCCAGCGCGAGCAGCCCTCCCACGGCGAAGCTCGCGATGGCGATCTCCAGCGCCGCCTGCGGTCCGGCGAAGGCGCCGATGCCGGCCATCAGCTTGGCATCGCCGGCGCCCACGGCGCCGAGCAGGTACAGCGCCAGGTAGGGCGCGAATCCGGCCAGCGCGCCGGTCAGCCAGGCCTGGGCGCCCTGGCCTGGCCCGTGCAAGGTCATCTGCAGCGCCAGCGCCAGCAGGAGTCCGGCCGCGACCAGCCAGTTGGGGATACGGTGGCTGCGCATGTCGCTGGCGGCGGCAAGTCCGGCCAGGGCGAGCAGGTATCCGCTGGTAAGAGGGTCAAAGGTACTCATGGCATCCTCGTTGCATGAAGCGCGTGACGGCGTGATACCGAGGCATTCGCGGGCAGGCAGCGCGCGGCCCGGTCGGATTCGGATCCGGCCGGGACGCGCGGGCGGCAGGCTCAGGCGGCCGCCGTCGTCAGCGCCGCCTGGATCTTCGACCAGATGCTGCCGACCGCGGTGGCCAGGGCCGGGCCCGACACGATCATGACCAGCGCCACGAACGCCAGCAGCAGCGCATATTCCACGCCGGCAGCCCCGTCTTCTTCACGCGCAAAACGCTTGATGCCTTCGAACATGGTGTTCATGTCCTTCTCCTTTACGTCATGGTTCAAGGGGAAAAAGCGCCCGCTGAGAGTCGGGCACAAGATTCGGCCGGTGGTGCCGGCCGTGGCCAAGCCAGGGGGATTCCTCGATGACGCGTGCGCGGTGGCGCAGCAGCGATGCAAGCATCGCCGCCTCCCCGTGGCGCTACGCGACAAGGCGGGCCTCCCGGCTCCACCAGTCTTCAGGGAACCGTGTGGCTGGGTGCCAGCCGCGGGTCCTCACCCGGCGCGGTCGCCGCTTGCTGCGGCTTGTTGCGCTGGTAGGTGCCGCGAACCGGTTCTGACCTCCCTCAGGAACCGGTCCGCGCCTGAAAGTGCTGCAAGACTGCCTGTGATCGCCGCCGCGGCGCGTTGCTCGTCGCCGCTGCGGCGTGGGCCGTGGAAACAAAGATTGCGCCGGCCCGCCGCCAAACCTCCCCGCGAAACGGCTGCCCTGTCACGGCAACCGCTTCACCCCCGTTTTCAATGCTTTGTCGTGATGCCGGGGCTGCCGGATTGCACCGGCTTGGCCCTGGCATCCTTGGCGTACCGTGTTGTGTTGTTCCCGGTCGCTCTGGTCTTTGTAACGGGCATAAGAGCGACGAACATGCCAGTGAACTTAAGTGATTGATTTGATTGGTGATGTTTTTGAGCTACTTGTAACTTGACGCGGTTCTTGTAACAGGATGTTTCCCTGGTGTTACTGTGGCGCGGTGCTGTCGTGCCCGGCCGGATCGCGCGGGCCGGCCGCGTAGTGGCGTGACCGGCGCCTGGCGGCGCGATCAAGTGCATGACAAGGCGCGCTCGTCGTGTTTTCAGGCAAAATCGTGCCCGGCGGGGTCGGGTAAGCGCGCAGGCGCATCCGGGTGGTGGAGCAGCCGCCGCACCGTCGCGCAAATGGTTTCATGCGCGATACGGCGGGGCCCGGAGCGGGCAGCGTGGGCCAGCGCACGCTGCGCCGCGCGCATGCCCGCCGGCGGTGCGGGCAACGCGCGTCCGGATGAGGCCGGCGCCAAAAGCTGTAGCCGCGCTGTAGTCGCGCGGCAGGCCAACGTGGGCCGGCGCACGCCCGGGGCGGCGCTTTCTCGCTCTGTTGGATGAGGCAGGAACTTCTTACAAATCGGCCCGGTGACGGCGATTTTGGTTGCAGTCCTGATACATTGCTCGCCGCCACGATGGCGGTGGGCTATCGTCGCCCGATTTTCCGCCGGCGCATGGGCCTCGACGGGTACCGTTTGCGGCATTCAAGGGAGAAGCCAGCAATGCACGACAGCAATAACGATTTCCCGGTGCCGGCCTCGGCCGCGCCCGCCGCGCAGCCGCATCCGCTGCGGTTCGAGTTCGTCGGCTCGGGCTCGGAGTACTTCCGCATCTGGATCGTCAATGCGCTGCTGACGATCGTCACGCTGGGCATCTACTCGCCCTGGGCCAAGGTGCGCACCATGCAGTACTTCTACCGCAACACGCGGCTCGACAACGCCAGCTTCGACTATCACGGCCGCCCCACGGCCATCCTCAAGGGCCGGGCCATCGTGTTCGCGCTGGCGGCGGTGTTCCAGCTCGCCGGCCACGTCTCCATGCTGCTGTCGCTGGCGCTGGGCCTCGCGCTGGCGCTGGTGTTCCCGCTGCTGCTGGTGCGCTCGCTGCGCTTTCGCATGGCGAACTCCAGCTACCGCGGCCTGCGCTTCGCCTTCACCGGCGGCGACGCCGAGGCCTACAAGGTGTTCCTGCTGTGGCCCGCGCTCGCGGTGCTCACGCTCTATGCGCTGGCGCCGCTGGCGCACCAGCGCTTCAAGCGCTACCAGCACAACCACACGCGCTTCGGCACGGCGCCGTTCGCCATCGATGCCGCCGCGGGCGGCTTCTACGGCGTGTACCTGCGCGCCTTCGGCATGATGGTGGCGGTGGGCGTGCTCGCCGCGGTCGTCGTCGGCGTGCTCGGCCATGCCCTCGGCGGCAGCGCGGGCGGCGCGGCGATGGCCTTCCTGGCGGCGGTGGCGGGTTTCTACGTGGCGCTGCTGTCGATCGGGCCGTTCTTCATGGCGCGCCTGCAGAACCTGGTGTGGAACCACACCACGCTGGCGCCGCATGCGTTCCGCAGCGAGGTCAGGGCCGGGCGGCTGTTCTTCATCTTCTTCACCAACCTGATCGCCACCGTGTTCACGCTGGGCCTGTTCATGCCGTTCGCCAAGGTGCGCTCGACGCGCTACCGGGTCGAGAGCATGACCATGCTGGCAGCGGCGCCGCTGGATGCCTTCGTGGCCGGCGAAACCCAGCAGGTCGGCGCGCTCGGCGACGCGGCGGTGGACTGGTACGACATCGACATCGCGCTGTGAGCCCGCCGTGAGCCTTGCCTTGATCCCGTCCGCCTGATGCCGCATCCCTCCCAGGCCCCGGCCCCGGTCGCCGCCACTTACTACGATGGCCGCTCGTCGCGCGCGCACGCGGCCAGCTTGTCGGTCGAGGGGCGCGAGGCGGTGCTGCGCGACGGCGGCGGCGCGGTGCTGCGGCGCGCGCCGCTGTCGGCGCTGCGGGTGTCGGAGCGCGTGCGGCGCGCGCCGCGCCTGGTGACGTTCGCCGACGGCGCGTTCTGCGAGATCGCCGACCACGCCGGGCTGGCCGCGCTGCTGGCCGCCAGCGGCCATCGCGAGGGCTGGGTGGCGCGCGCGCAGAACAGCTGGCGGCTGGTGCTGCTGTCGGTGCTCGGGCTGGCGGCGGTGCTGGCGGCCGGCTACGTCGTGGTGCTGCCGTGGGGCGCTGGCGTGGTGGCGCGCCGCGTGCCGCCGGCGCTGGAAGCGCGGCTCGGCGAGGCGACGCTGGCCAGCATCGACGACGGGCTGCTGGCGCCGTCCCGGCTGCCGGCCGCGCAGCAGGAGCGCATCCGCGCGGACTTCGCCGCGCTGCGGCGCCCGCCCGACCCGGGCCACGACTACCGCATCGTGTTCCGCCGCGGCGGCCAGCTTGGCGCCAACGCGCTGGCGCTGCCGGGCGGCACCATCGTCGTCACCGACGAACTGGTGAAGCTGGCCGGCGCCGGCCCGGGCCTGAGCGGCGTGCTGGCCCACGAAGCCGGGCACGTGGCGCAGCGCCACGGATTGCAGCAGGTGCTGCAGGCCTCGGCGGTGGGCGCGCTGGCGGCGTATTTCTTCGGCGACTACTCCAGCGTGCTGGCGGGCGTGCCGGCGACGCTGCTGACGCTGCGCTACTCGCGCGAGCACGAGCGCGCGGCCGATGCCTACGCGGTCGAGGTCATGCGGGACAACCGCCTGCCGGTGTCGGCCTTCGCCGACGTGCTGGAGGCGCTGGAGGCCGCGCACAGGCAGGAGGAGGCGGCGGCGCCGGCGGCCAGCGGCGACGCCTCCGCCGGCGCCGGCGGGCGCGAGACCAAGCGCGAGCGCCGCAGCCGCCGCGCCGCCGAGGACGGCGACAAGGCCGGGGACAACGATTTCTTCTCCACCCATCCGCTCACGCGCGAGCGCATCGAGGCCCTGCGCGCGGCGGCGCGGAACCAGGGCGGCTAGATCCCCGCGGGCCGCACGCTGTCCGGCAGCGACGAAGCCGCCACCTGCGCCTGCAGCCAGGCGTGGAACTGCTGGATGGTCTTCTCGCGCGGATTGGCTTCGCGCCAGATGACCCAGTAGTGCAGGCTGGACGGGATGCGCGCGGTGCCCAGCTGCACCAGCTCGCCGCTGGCGAGATAGTCGCGCGCCAGCTGCAGGCGCGCCGTGGCCGCGCCCTGGCCGGCCACGGCCGATTGCAGCAGCATGCCGGCATCCTGGAAGATCGGTCCGCGCTCGGGCTCGCTGGGCGGCAGGCCGGCCGCTTCCAGCCAGTCGCGCCACGGCCGCAGGGCGAAGCGCAGCATCGGCAGGCGCGGCAGGTCCGCCAGCGTGAAGCCGGGATAGCGCGCCAGCAGCGCCGGGCTGGCCACCGCGACCACGTGGTCCTCGATCAGGTTGTGGCAGGCGAAGCCGGGCAGGTCCACGCGCTGGTGCCAGATGCCCACGTCCACCGCGTAGGGGTCGGGCGGGCTGATCTCGGCGTGCAGCCGCAGGTGCAGGTCCAGCCCCGGCAGCACGTCGCGCAGGCTGGGCAGGCGGCGGATCAGCCAGGCATTGGCGAGATCCGCCATCACGCTCACTTCCAGCCGTATCACCTGCGGCGCGCAGCCGTTGCTGGCCTCGCGCAGGCCGTCCTGCAGCTCGGCCAGGCCGTCGCGGATGCGCTCGGCCAGGCGCGCGCCCACGCTGGTGGGCATCATCAGGTGGGCGGCGCGCTGGAACAGCTTGGTGCCGAGGCTGGCTTCCAGCGCGCGGATATGGTGGCTGATTGCGCTGTGGGTCAGCGACAGCTCCTGCGCCGCGCGCGAGAAGCTGCGGTGCCGGGCCGCGGCCTCCACGGCGCGCAGCGCCTGCAGCGCGGGCAGGTGCGGGGTGGCGCCGGGCGCCGGCGCGCCAGCGGGGCCATCGGCCACGGTGGCGGCGGTGGCCGGGATGGACGGCGGCGCGGCCGGCGGGGCGGGCTTGGGCGTTCGGGAGGTCATTGCCGTCAAATTCTACTCACAATCGCGGCAGGTATCTTTCGTTGGCCTTGCATGGTGCGACTCGGGACAATGCCGGCATGACTTCCGCCAATCCTGCTTCTTCCTCCGCCACGTCCGCCGCCACTGCCGCCACCGCCGTTGCCGCCCCGCCCGCGCCCGCCGCCGGCAGCCGGCCCGGGCCGGCCCTGCCGCGCGACGCCGGCGCGCGCTGGCGCGTGCTGTGCATCTTCTCGCTCGGTTTCCTGGTGTCCTATGTCTACCGCGGCGTCAACCTGGGCTTCGCGCCGCACCTGATCCGCGAGATGGGCCTGAGCGCCGCCGATCTCGGCCTGCTGACCAGTTTCTATTTCCTCGGCTTTGCCTGCGCGCAGATTCCGGCGGGCCTGCTGCTCGACCGCTTCGGCCCGCGCCGCACCGAGGCCGTGCTGCTGCTGGCGGCGGTGGCCGGCGCGCTGGTGTTCGCCAGCGCGCCCGGCATGGCGGCGCTGGCGGCCGGGCGCCTGCTGATCGGCATCGGCGTGTCGGTGTGCCTGGGCGCGGCCATCCAGGCGCTGTCGATCTGGTTCCCACCGTCGCGCATGCCGCTGCTCAACGGCGTGGTCATGGCCATCGGCGGCCTCGGCGCGGTGGTGGTGGGCGCGCCGCTGGCGTGGCTGCTGTCGTGGACGGACTGGCGCACGCTCAGCTACGGGCTGGCCGGGCTGACGCTGGGCATGGCGGCGCTGCTGTGGTTCGCCGCGCCCGAAGCCGGCGGCGCCGGCCAGCAGCGCCTCGCCGAGCAGCTGCGCGGCACCTGGCAGGTATTGCGCAACGAGCGCTTCCTGCGCGTGGTGCCGCTGGCGTTGCTCAACCAGGGCATCTTCCTGTCGGTGCAGACCTTGTGGGTGGGCGCCTTCCTGCGCGACGTGGCGGGCCAGTCGCCGGGGCAGAGCGCGCGGCTGGTGTCGGTGATCGGCTTCGCCATGATGGGCGGCTGCGTGTGCGCCGGCTGGGCCGCGCGCCACCTCGAGCGCGCCGGGCTGAGCCTGTATGCGTTCGCCGGCCTGGGCATGAGCGGCTTCATCGTGGTCCAGTGCCTGATCATCGCGGGCGTGCCGCTGACGCCGGTGCTGATGTGGAGCGCCTACGGCGTGTTCGGCTCGAGCGGCATCCTGGCCTATGCCGTGCTGGCGCGCGGTTTTCCCGACGCGCTGATCGGCCGCGCCACCACCGCGCTGACGCTGGCGGTGTTCCTGGCCACCTTTGCCTGCCAGGTCGGGGTGGGCATGGTGCTCGATCTCTGGCCGGTCGCGGACGGCCGCTATCCGGCGCGCGCGCACCTCGTGGTGTGGGGCGGGCTGGTGGCGCTGCAGGTGGCGGCGGCGGCCTGGTACGCGCTGGGCCGCGAGCGCGGCGCGCGGGCGGCCTGACCGCGATCCGCGGCGAAGGCGCGCCTGCCGCCGCGCGGCCGGGTGGCGCTACAGCACCACCGGCCGGTCGTCCAGCTGGTTGTGGTTGGGTTTGCCGTCCTCGGCGGGGAAGTGCGTGGCGAGCAGGTGGTGGATCTGCTCCACCGTCGCCAGCACCGGCCTGACCGAAAGGTCGCGCGCCAGCCCGGCGGCCAGTTCGCTGCACAGCGCGCGCCAGGTCTCGGGGCCGACGCGGGCGTCGATGCCGCGGTCGGCCAGCAGCTCGACGGCGTGGTCGGCCAGGTTGATGTAGAGCAGCACGCCGGTGTGGCCTTCGGTGTTCCAGACCTCGAGCGCGCCGAACAGGGCGCGCGCCCGCGCGCGCGGCGTGATGCCGGCGAAGGCCAGGCCGACCGGCAGGCTGGATTCGATCACCACGCGCACCTCGCCGTGGTGGCGCTGTTCGCCGGCGGCGACCGCCTGCTGCAGCTGCTGCCGGGCCTCGGCGGGGAAGTGGCGGTTGGCGGCACCGGGGCGGGTGCCGAGATGGCGCAGCGCGCGTTTGAAGTGGGGCATGCGTGGCTACCAGTTGCCGGAGGCGCCGCCTCCGTCGAATCCGCCGCCCCCGCCGCCGCCGAAGCCGCCACCCCCTCCGCCGCCACCGCCGCCGAATCCGCCTCCGCCGCCGCGTCCCCAGCCGCCGCCGAGTCCGCCGAGCGTGCCGCCCAGGCCGCCGGCGGCCGCGTCCCAGCCGCGCCGGCCGGTCACGATCTGCGGGCCGCGCGGGCGGCGCGCGGCGGAGATGAAGAAGAACAGGATGATGGCGAGCGGGAACAGCACCGGCAGCCAGTCGGCCAGCGAATCGCGCTGGGCCGGCTTGCCGCCGGCCTGCGGGCCGGGCAGGCCTTCCTTGTCGATGGTGGCCTGGATGGCCGAGACGCCGGCCGCGAGGCCGCCGTAGAAGTCGTTCTGGCGGAAGTGCGGCGCCATCACGTCCTGCAGGATGCGCTTGGACATCGCGTCGGTGAGCGAGCCCTGCACGCCGCGGCCCACCTCGAGCCGCATCTTGCGCAGCCCGGGCGGGTTGTCCTTGGCGATCAGCAGGATCACGCCGTCGTCGATGCCCTTGCGCCCGGCGCGCCAGGCGTCGGCCACGCGGATGCTGTAGGCGTCGATCGGCTCGGGCTCGGTGGTGGGCACCATCAGCACGAAGATCTGGCTGCCGCGCTGCTGCTCGTATTCGGCCAGCACGTTTTCCAGCGCGCCGCGCTGGCTGGCGCTGAGCGTGCCGGTGAGGTCGGTCACGCGCTGGGTCAGCGGCGGCACCGGCACGAAGCCGTCGGCGCCGGCCGCCGCCGCGGCCGCGGCCGGCCACGCCAGCAGCGCGCCGAGCATCAGCGCCAGCGCCAGCAGCGCGCCGCGCCAGCCGCGCGCGGCCGGCGGGGGGAGGGGTCGGGCCAGGTCTTGCCGCATGGGTTCAGCCTCTTGGGTTCAGCCTCTTGGGTCTAGCCTGCTGTGTGCGCGGCGCGGATCAGAACTTCACCGCCGGCGGCGCCGAGATGGCCTTTTCGTTCTCCACCGAGAAGGACGGCTTGACCGGGTACTTGAACACCATCGCGGTCAGGTTGGTGGGGAAGCTGCGCGCCAGGACGTTGTAGTCGCGCACCGCGGCGATATAGCGCTGGCGCGCCACCGTGATGCGGTTCTCGGTGCCTTCGAGCTGCGACTGCAAATCGCGGAAAGAGGCGTCGGCCTTGAGCTGCGGATAGTTCTCCGACACGGCCAGCAGGCGCGACAGCGCGCCGCTCAGTTCGCCCTGGGCCTGCTGGAAGCGCTTGAAGGCCTCGGGGTCGTTGAGGGTCTCGGGCGAGACCTGGATGCTGGTGGCGGCGGCGCGGGCCTTGGTCACGGCTTCGAGGGTCTCGCGCTCGTGCGTGGCGTAGCCCTTGACGGTGTTGACCAGGTTGGGGATCAGGTCGGCGCGGCGCTGGTACTGGTTGATGACCTCGCCCCAGGCTGCCTTGACGGCCTCGTCCTTGGCCTGGAAGTCGTTGTATCCGCAGGCGGACAGCAGGCTGGCGCTCAGGGCCAGCAGCAGCCAGCGCAGGACGGACCGCGCGGAGGCCGGGACAGAGGACAGGGCAGGGGACAGGGATGCGCGCATCGAACACTCCGGAAATCGGGGAAGCACCAGTGTAGCGCAGGGGGCGCCGCCGGCAAGCGCCGGCGTGCCGGTTGACGCCGGCATGCCGGTGCCGGTAGATTGTCGGCTTCGGCCCGGCGGCCGCGGTCCCGCACCGGCACCGCCGCGGCCTTGCCCGGATTCTCGATCCCCGGTTTTCCCGATCCCCGCTTCGCCATGCGCGCCTTTCCGCCGATTTCCGCACCCGCCCGAGCTGCCTCGCAGCCGCGGATGCCCGCGCGCGCCAAAGCCAAAAAACAGCCGCTCGTCTGACCGGGGCGCGCTGTTCCGTCAGATGAGCGACGGAACGGCACCTGCGACCAGGGGCGAGGCCGGCTTTGCCGCTTCCATCTTCCCGCAGTCCACGGCAGACCCAGCCGCCAATCCGGCGCCCTTCTGTACGGTTTTTTCCTGACCGGTCGTACAGGAGTGTTTCATGCAGCAAGCAGAACAAGCAGAGCAATCACAACAACCGGCACGGCCGCCGCGGCAGGCCTTCGCCGGCATCTGGCTGCCGCTGGTGACGCCGTTCGCCCACGGCGAGGTCGACCACGCCGCGCTGGCGCGGCTGGCGCGCCGCTACGCCGCCAGCGGCATCGCCGGCTTCGTGGCGTGCGGCAGCACCGGCGAGGCGGCCGCGCTCGACGAGGACGAGCAACTGGCCGTGCTCGACACCGTGCTCGAGGCCGCCGGCGGGCTGCCGGTGATGATGGGCGTGGCGGGCAGCAACGCGCGCCAGGCGCAGGCGCGCGTGCGGCGCCTGGCCGCGCGGCCGCTGGCGGGCGTGCTGGCGTCGGCGCCGGCCTACGTGCGGCCGTCGCAGGCCGGGCTGATCGATTATTTCCACATGCTGGCCGACGGCGCCGCCGCGCCGCTGGTGCTGTACGACATTCCGTACCGCACCGGCGTGAAGCTGGAGACCGACACCATCCTGGCGCTGGCCGCGCACCCGAACATCCATGCCGTCAAGGATTGCGGCGGCGACTATCACGGCACCCAGGCGGTGATCGCCGACGGCCGCCTGGCGCTGCTGGCCGGCGAGGACCACCAGTTGCTGGGCACGCTGTGCCTGGGCGGCAGCGGGGCGATCGTCGCCTCGGCCCATCTGCGCCCGGAGTCGTTCGTGGCGCTGGCGCGCGCGGTGGCGGACCAGCGGCTGGAGCAGGCGCGGCGCCTGTTCCACGCGCTGATGCCGATGATCCGGCTGCTGTTCGCGCAGCCCAACCCCGGTCCGCTCAAGGCCATGCTGGCGCGCGAGGGCTGGCTGCGCAACGAGCTGCGCGCGCCGATGACGCCGGCCGGCGAGGCGCTGGCGTCGGCGCTGGCACGCGCGGGCGCCAGCCTCGGCGAGGCGGCCCCGCGCGGCTAGCCACGCGGTGGTGCAGGCCGCTCAGGCGGCGCGGCGTCAGCCGGCGGCGAACGCCTTGCGCGCCGCCTCGATGGTGGTGGCGAGGATGGCGTCGTCGTGCTGCGCCGAGACGAAGCCGGCCTCGAACGCGGACGGCGCCAGGTAGACGCCGGCGTCCAGCATGGCGTGGAAGAAGCGGTTGAAGCGCGCGGTGTCGCACCGGGTGACTTCGGCGAAGCTGCCCGGCACGCCCTCGCGGAAGTACAGGCCGAACATGCCGCCGATGGCGTCGGCGGCGAACGGCACGCCGGCTTCGCGCGCGGCCGCGGCGAGGCCGTCGGCGAGCTTGCGGGTCTGCGCGGCGAGGCGGTCGTGGAAGCCGGGCGCCTGGATCAGCTTGAGCGTGGTCAGCCCGGCCGCCACCGCGAGCGGGTTGCCCGACAGCGTGCCGGCCTGGTAGACGCCGCCCAGCGGCGCCAGGCAGGCCATGATGTCGCGCCGGCCGCCGAAGGCCGCGGCCGGCATGCCGCCGCCGATCACCTTGCCCAGGCAGGTCATGTCCGGGGTGATGCCGTAGTGCGCCTGCGCGCCGCCCAGCGCCACGCGGAAGCCCGTCATCACCTCGTCGAAGATCAGCACGGCGCCGTGCCTGGTGCACAGCGCGCGCATGGCCTGCAGGAAGGCGTCGCTGGCGCGCACCAGGTTCATGTTGCCGGCCACCGGCTCGACGATCACCGCGGCGATCTCGCCCTCGTGCTTGATGAAGGCCTGTTCGAGCTGCTCGACGTTGTTGTACTCCAGCACCATCGTGTGCTTGGTCACGTCGGCCGGCACGCCGGCCGAGGAAGGCGCGTTCTGCGTGGTGTCGGCGAACGTCAGCAGGCCCGAGCCGGCCTTGACCAGCAGGCTGTCGGCATGGCCGTGGTAGCAGCCCTCGAACTTGACGATCAGGTCGCGCCTGGTGAAGCCGCGCGCCAGGCGCAGCGCGCTCATGGTGGCCTCGGTGCCGGACGACACCAGCCGCACCTGCTCGATCGACGGCACCAGCTTGCAGATTTCCTCGGCCATCTCGATCTCGGCCTCGGTCGGCGCGCCGAACGAGAAGCTCAGGCCGGCGGTCTCGCGCACCGCGCGCACCACCTCGGGGTGGGCGTGGCCGACGATCATCGGGCCCCACGAGCCGATGTAGTCGATGTAGCGCTGGCCGTCGGCATCCCACATGTAGGCGCCTTCGGCGCGCGTGATGAAGCGGGGCGTGCCGCCCACCGAGCGGAAGGCGCGCACGGGCGAATTGACGCCGCCCGGGATGGTTTGCTGGGCGCGGTCGAAAAGCTGCTGGTTACGAGACATGGCTTTGCGTGAGATCAAAAGCAGGAGGAACGCGTTCTATCGGGCGGCAAGTCTGGCGGAAATGCCGGCAAAAAATCCCCAATGAAGGGCATTTGCGCGGTAACGTGCGCGAACACGGCGTGTTTGGCCCGGATCGTGCTTGCCCGGCTGGCGCCGGCGCCGCCGATTCGGTACCATCTGGCCCTGAATTTTAATGGAGAGTGACTGAACCGTTATGGAATACAAGACCTGGATGTGCCTGATCTGCGGGTGGATTTACGATGAAGCCGCCGGCGCGCCCGAAGACGGCATTGCCCCCGGCACCAAGTGGGAAGACGTGCCCATCAACTGGACGTGCCCGGAATGCGGCGCGCGCAAGGAAGATTTCGAGATGGTGGCTCTGTAAGCCGCCGTCGCGCGGCTCCGTGCCGCCGCGCGCGCCGGGGTGTCGCATCCGCCGGCGGCGGGGCATCCCGGGCAGGGCAGCATGACGTGCCCGTGACAAGCCGGCCCGCGCCGCCGCGTCGCGTCGATGCGACAGATCGCCGGGGAATGTTCCGGATTCCGGATTGACGGCCCCACGGCGAGTTGTCACACTCTGTTTCAAATTTGAAAATCCCCCCTTTGGGGGCGGACTTGGGCAGGCGCGGGTACCACGCGCCGCCGTTTGCCGGGCGCGGGCCACCGCGGCGGTGTGTTTTTCGGGAATCAGGACGTTTTGTTTCGGGGTCCGCCGGCGCAGCCACGCTGCGCCGCGCGGAAGTTCTCAGGTGAATGCCGGCGGGTCCCGCGAGGGGCGCGCTGGTTGCGGGAACGGGATGCGGGTCGCTCAACCACTAGAAAGTATTCGGGTCAACGCCGAACGGGTCAGTGCCGGAGCCATCGGAGCCGCCGGCGTGGCCGAAGCCGGCGCGGCCGCCGGCGGCACGGTCGCGCCCGCGCGCCGCAAGGTGCTCGTCATCGACGACTCCAGCACCATCCGCCGCACCGCCGAGATCTTCCTGTCGCAGGCCGGCTGCGAGGTGCTGCTGGCCGAGGACGGCTTCGAGGCGCTCGCCAAGGTCGGCGACATGCACCCGGACCTGATCTTCTGCGACATCCTGATGCCGCGCCTGGACGGCTACCAGACCTGCGCCCTGATCAAGAAAAGCCCGCGCTTCCATGCCATTCCGGTGATCATGCTGTCGTCCCGCGACGGCGTGTTCGACCGCTCGCGCGGCCGCCTCGTCGGCGCGCGCGACCATCTCGCCAAGCCGTTCACCCGCGAGTCGCTGCTGCAGGCCGTCGATGCCTGCGTGCCATGTGCCGCCGCCGTGGCCAGCGCCGAACCGGCCTGAGCGCATATCTAGGAATACTCATGACCATCAGCAAGATCCTCATCGTCGACGACTCCCCGACTGAAGCCCTGTTCATGTCCGACCTGCTCGGCAAGCAGGGCTTCAAGGTGTCGGTGGCCGGCAACAGCGACCAGGCCTTCGCCCGGCTCGAAAGCGAGCGCTTCGACCTGATCCTCATGGACGTGGTGATGCCGGGCCAGAACGGCTACCAGGCCACCCGCGCCATCAAGCGCGACGACCGCTTCAAGGACATCCCGGTCATCATGTGCACCAGCAAGGGCCTGGACACCGACCGCATCTGGGGCATGCGCCAGGGCGCGGCCGACTACATCGTCAAGCCGGTCGACGGCGCGGAGCTGCTCGGCAAGATCGCGGCGCTGGCCCACTGAGCCGGATTGCCGCCCGCCTGCCCACCCGACTACTCCCTTGCCACGACGGAATCCGCCCATGAACGCGCCGCGCCAGGATCTCCGGGCCAGACAGACCCGGCTGCAGGACTACCAGGCCATGCTGGCCCGCCGCCTGCGCGAGGCGCGCAGCCTGCCGGCGATGGACAGCTTTCTCGGCCTGCAGGTCGGCCAGCGCCACTGGCTGCTGCCGCTCAAGGAGACCGGGGAAGTGCTGGAGATGCGCCAGCCCAGCCGCGTGCCGCTCACGCAGGGCTGGTACACGGGGCTGGTGAACGCGCGCGGCAGCCTGCTCGGCGTGATCGATTTCGGCCTGTTCTGCGGCGAGGGTGCCACCCCGCTGCAGCCGGGCAGCAAGATCGTGGTGCTGTCGCGCCAGGTCGAGCGCGCCTGCGGCATCCTGGCCACGCGCGTGATCGGCCTGCGCCATGCCGGCGAGCTGAGCCTGCCGGCGGAGCCGCCGTCCATGCCGCCGCCGGGCCAGCCCCAGGACGCGCCGGAATGGGAGGGCGCGCGCTTCGCCGACCGCGACGGGCGCGACTGGCAGGTGCTGGACGTGAACCGCCTGCTGGCGTCGCCGGCCTTCCTGCAGGTCGGCCGGCAGGCTGCCTGAGGGGCGCCGGCGGCACGGAGACGCATCGCGGGCGGCACGGAGAAGCGGCACGAAGAAGCGGCAGGCGGCGGGGAGGAGGCGGGTCCGCGCTGGCCGCGGACGCGCCGCAGAGAAACCAAGAATCGAAGAATAACGAACAGAGGGTGCTATGGGTTTCAAGAACATCAGCCTGGGTCGCCGGGCGCCGGTGGCCGCTGCCGCCGAGGTGGCGGTGAACGCGGCGGCGCCGGCGGACAGGAGCACCCCGGCCGAGCGCATCGCCGACAGGCTGGCCCGCATCCCGTTCGCCAGCCAGCAGCGCGCGCTGACTGGCGGCGTGGTGCTGTCGCTGGTGGCGCTGCTGGCGTCGGTGTACGCGGACAACCGCGAGGCCAACAACGGCGCGGCGCAGATCGAGATCGCCGGCGACATGCTGATGCACTCCCAGCGCCTGGCCAAGGCGGTGCCGGTGGCGCTGCTGGGCAATGCGCAGGGCTTCACGCAGCTGCGCCAGTCCAAGGCCGAGCTGGCCGGCGACTTGCAGTCGCTGCAGAACGGCAGCGACGAAAAGCACGTGCGCGCCACCGGCGGCGCGGCGGCGCCGCTGCTGGAGAAGGCCATCGAATCGTGGCGCCGCACCGAGAAGAGCGCGGGCGACGTGCTGGCCCAGCAGCCGACCCTGACCACCATCGGCCAGACGCTGCAGATCTTCAACGCCTCCAACCCGGAACTGCTGGAAAGCGCCGAGCAGGTGGCGGCGATCAAGCTGCAGGGCGGCGCCAACGCGCGCGAGGTGGCCGCCTCCGCGCAGCTGGTGATGCTGACGCAGCGCCTGGGCAAGAACCTCAACGAGTTCCTGGCCGGCGAAGGCGTCAACCCGGAAACCGCGTTCCTGCTGGGCAAGGACACCAACACCTTCCGCGAGACGCTGGACGGCCTGCTCAACGGCAGCGAGGCGCTGCGCCTGGCGGCCACCGGCGACGCCGAGACGCGCACCTACCTGCAGCAGCTCTCGCAGCGTTTCGACGCCGTGCAGAAGACCACGCAGACCATCCTGCAGAACCTGCCCGGCCTGATCGCCGCCAAGCGCGCCCAGCAGCAGATCTTCAACGACAACGAGGCGCTGCGCGGCGAGCTGTCGCAACTGCAGTCGGCCTACGCCGAAGGCGCGCGCGTGCGGCCGCTGACGCTGGGCGCGACCATCGTCTCGGCGGTGCTGACGCTGCTGTTCCTGGCCGGGCTGGCGGCGCTCTACCTGCGCGATTCGCGCGCCCGCGCCAGCGAGGCGGAAGCCCGCGAGCACGAAGCCGAGGCACGCCGCCTCGAGGAAAAGCGCAACAACGACGCCACCCAGAAGGCCATTCTGCAGTTGATGAACGAGCTGCAGGACATCGCCGACGGCGACCTGACCAGGCAGGCCACCGTGACCGAGGACATCACCGGCGCCATCGCCGACTCGGTGAACTACACCGTGGAAGAACTGCGCGAGCTGGTCGGCCGGGTGCAGCAGACCGCGGGCGAGGTGACGCAGGCCTCGGGCCAGGTGCAGGACACCTCGACCCAGCTGGTGGCCGCCTCCGAGGAACAGTCGCGCCAGATCCGCCAGACCGGCGAGTCGGTGGTGGAGATGGCCGACCGCATCACCCAGGTGTCGCGCGGCGCGGCCGAGTCGGCCAACGTGGCGCGCGCCTCGCTGGCCGCCGCCGAGCAGGGCCAGCACGCGGTGCAGAACGCCATCGCCGGCATGAACGACATCCGCGAGCAGATCCAGGACACCTCCAAGCGGATCAAGCGCCTGGGCGAGTCGTCGCAGGAGATCGGCGAGATCGTCGAGCTGATTTCCGACATTACCGAGCAGACCAACGTGCTGGCGCTCAACGCCGCCATCCAGGCCGCCTCCGCCGGCGAGGCCGGGCGCGGCTTCTCGGTGGTGGCCGAGGAAGTGCAGCGCCTGGCCGAACGCTCGGGCGAGGCGACCAAGCAGATCGGCGCGCTGATCCGCACCATCCAGACCGACACGCAGGACGCGGTGCACGCGATGGAGCGCAGCACGCAGGGCGTGGTCGAAGGCGCCAAGCTGTCCGACAACGCCGGCGCCGCGCTGGTGGAGATCGGCCGCGTGTCGCGCCAGCTTGCCGAGCTGATCGAGCAGATTTCGCAGACCACCTCGCACGAAGCGGGGCTCGCCACCGCGGTGGCGCGCAATATCGAAGGGATCCTGCAGGTGACCGAACAGACCTCGTCCGGCACGCGCCAGACCGCGCTGTCGGTGCGCCAGCTCACCCTGCTGACCGAGGAACTGCGTAACTCCGTGCTGCGATTCAAGATCGCCTGACGGGTTACGCGAGCCACGGCCGCCGCGCGCCACGGACCGGCGCCACCGCATTGGACGCATTGGATGCAGTCATGTCATTGAATTTCCCCGCCTCGCACGAGCCCGCCGGCGCCGGTCCGGCCGCGCCGGACGTGCCGGCACCGGCGGCCCAGCGCGCCGCCGGCACCACGCACGCCGCCGAAGCCGCCGGCAGCCCGGTGTCGCGCGACCTTTCCATGCTGGCATGGCTGGCGCCGAGCCTGCGCGCGGCGCTCGACGATGCCGCCGCCGAACTGGGCCACTACGTCGACGAGGTGCAGCAGGCGCCCGAGGCGCTCGGCGCGCGCGACACCACCTCGCTGCGCCTGGCCGGCCAGCACCTGCACCAGGCCGCCGGCGCCGTGCACATCGTCGGCCTGCGCGGCGTGGACCCGTACTGCCAGGTGCTGCGCCGCCTGCTCGACGCCATCGACGCCGGCACCGTGCCGGCCGACGCGCAGACGCTGGGCGTGTTCCGCCTCGGCGTGCAGGCGCTGGCCGAGTACGTCGACGACCTGATGGCCGGCGACGACGAAGACCCGGTGCGCCTGTTCCGCTCCTATGCCGACGTGCTCGGCCGCCTCGGCGAAGACCGCGTGCATCCGGCCGACCTGTGGGTCGACGAGCTGCAGATGCTGCCCGGCATCCTGCTGCCGATGCGCATGGCTGCCTCGGTCACGCGCGCGCGCCAGCGCTTCGAGGCCGCGCTGCTCAAGGCGCTGCGCCTGCCGGTGCCGTGCCACGACGAGAGCCTGCTGCGCGAGGCCTACCTGCCGCTGGAGTCCGCGCTCGAAGACGTGCGCGCCAGCGAGCAGGAGCTGCGCCGCGCCACCGACCACCCCGACCGCGGCGTGTGGCACGTGCTGGCGCTGGTGTTCGGCGCGCTGGCCCACGGCCTGCTGCCCTCCGACCTGCTCGCCAAGCGCCTGGCGGCGCGGGCCCACCTGCTGCTGCGCCAGTACCTGCAAGGCCAGGTGCGCGTGCCGCAGGCGCTGCTCAACGACGCCGTCTACCTGCTGGTCACGACCACCGGCGCCGGCGCGGCCGCGCCCGCCGGCGAGGCCGAAAGCCAGCCGGTGCTGGCGCTGCGCTCGGCCATCCGCGAATGCCTGCAGGCGTTCCGCATCGACGCCGCGCACGGCGTGGCGCGCGCCGATTTCCGCGTGCGCTACTACGGCTGGCTCGACCCGATCGACACGCGCAACCTGCAGCAGGCCGCCGCCGCGCTCGAGCGCGCCGCCGCCGACCCGCAGCACGGCGACTGGCAGGGCGCGCTCGCGGCGCTGGCCGAAGCCGCGCAGCCGCTGGCCCAGCCCGCCTTGCTGCGCTGCCTGGACGCCGCCGCGCAGCCCGCCGTGCTGGCCGGCGGCGCGCGGCGGGGGGGGGGGCAGCA
>NZ_AQPL01000271.1:0-8962 GCF_000395345.1 Cupriavidus sp. WS
ACGCCGCCGCGCAGCCCGCCGTGCTGGCCGGCGGCGCGCGGCGGGGGGGCGTGCAGCAGGAAGGCGCCGAAGGCGAGGACATCGGCATCGGCGCCGTCGCGCTGTTCCTCGGCCGCGCGCTGGCGCTGCCGTGGCGCGTGCATGGCAACACCGGCCACGCCGCGGCCACCGGTTTCGCGCAGCGCTGCGACGAGCTGGCCGCCTACCTGGGCGAGCGCCAGCGGGGCAACGCCGCGGCGCCCGCGCCGCGCTGGCTGGCGCAGATGGTGGAGCAGGCGCGCGCGCAGCGCCTGCGCGAGGCCGCCGTGGCGCAGCTGCGCGGCCATCTCGACAGCGGCGAATCCTGGCTCGACGCCTACGACCGCGACGCGGCCCGCCCCGAATCCGGCGCCCACCTGCGCGATGCGCAGCGCGCGTTCGTCGCGCTGGGCGCCACGCTGGAACAATTGCAGGACGCCGGCGCGCTGCCGGAGACGCTGCGCGCCGAGGCGCTCACCGTGGCCGCGGCGCTGCAGCGCGTGGCGCAGTCGCTCGGCCTGCTGGCCGGCGCGCGCGCCACGCCGGATGCTGCGCCGGACGCCGCCGCCGAGCGCGCCGGCTGGCTGGCCGCGATCGCTGGCGAGCTCGGCGCGGTGCATGCGTTCATCGACGCGCTCGCGTTCGGCCGCGGCGCCGCCGCCGACGCGCCGGATGGCGCGGAATACGATGCGGCCGGCCACGCCGCGGCGGAAGGCGGCGCGGTGTCCCACGCGGCCCTGCTCGCCAACGCGCGCGCGGCCGCCAGCGAGGTGGTGCGCCACCCGGCCGCCGCCGACGCGCCCGAGGTCAAGGCGCTGCGCGCCGCGCTGCAGGCGCTCAACGAGCAGGCGGCCATCGACGACGACGCCGGCCTGCGGCGCCAGGCCGACGAAGCCACCACCCAGCTCAATGCCTGGCTGGCCGGCTCGCAGGGCGCGGCCGAGCGCCTGGTGGTGGCGCTGGCGGACGCGCTGCCAGCCAATGTGGCGAGCGCGCCCGCCGCCGCGCCGGCGCCGCCGGCTGCCGCGGACAGCGCCGCCATCGATGCCGAGCTGCTCGACATCTTCCTCACCGAGGCCGACGAAGTGCTGGGCGAGGTCGCCAGCGACCTGCGCGCCGGCCTCGCGGCGCTCGGCGACGCCGATACCGTCAGCCGCCTGCGGCGCGCCTTCCATACGCTCAAGGGATCGAGCCGCATGGTCGGGCTGCACCGCTACGGCGAGGCGGCCTGGGCCATCGAACAGGTGATGAACCTGTGGATCGCCGAGGCGCGCGGGCCGTCGCAGGCGGTGGTCGACCTGCTGCTGCGCGCGCACGGCGAGCTGGCCGCGTGGGTGACGGCGCTGCAGGTCGATCCGCTGGCCACGCACGACACCGCCGGCCTGCTGGCCGCGGCGCAGGCGGTGCGTGCCGGCGAGGAGGCTGCCGCTGCCGATGTCGCCGCCGCCGCGCCGGTGGAAGACCCGGCCGCGTTCGCGGCGCCGGCCTTCGTGGACGGGCTCGCGCTGCTCGACGCGGACGGCCAGCCGGGCGGCGAGAGCGGCGTGGCCGCCGGACTCGCGGCCGAACTCGCGGGCGAACTCATGGCCGAATTCGTTCCGGGGTCCGAATTTGGGACCGGAAATGGGGCCGAATCCGGGACCGAAGCCGGGACCGAATCCGGGACCGGACCGGCAGCGCAACCCGCCGACCAGGCAACCGGCCTGACCGCCGACGACGAAGCCGCGGCCGACGCCAAGGTCATCCCGTTCCGCTTCGCCAGCACGCCGGCCGAGCAGAACGACCATTTCAAGGTGATCGGCCCGGTCCGCATCAGCCTGCCGCTCTACAACGTCTACCTGCAGGAAGCCGACGATCTGGTGCGCCAGTTCGCCACCGACGTCTCCGAATGGCGCCACGAAGGGCGCCCGTGCCCGAGCGAGCTGGCGCTGCGCGTCGCGCATACGCTGCAGGGCAGCGCCTCCACCGTGGGCCTGGAGCCGGTGCGCGCGATCGCCGAGGCGCTCGAGCGCCTGATGCTGCAACTGGGCACGCATCCGGTGGCCATGCACCCCGGCGATTTCCGCCTGCTCGAACAGGCGGTCGAGCGCGTGCGCGGCATGCTGCACCAGTTCGCCGCCGGCATCTGGCCGGATGCCGACGACGCGCTGTGCCGCAGCCTGGCCGAGCTGGGCGAGCGCGCCATGGTGCGCCCGCGCCTGGCCGTGCCGGAATCGGCCGGCATGGCGCCGGAGGCGGAAGGCGCGCCGGTCGCGCTGCTGTTCGGCAAGCCATCGTCGCCATCGTCACCGTCGTTTGCCGAGGCGCAGGACGGCGCGGCCGGGTTTGCCGCGGCCATCCCGCTCGTGCCCGAACCCGCTTCCGCGCACGCGGCGGCGCCGCTGGCCGAGGCGGCCAACGAAAGCATCGCGCCGGACGGCGAGGCGCCGCTCGACCCCGCGCTGGTCGAGATCTTCCTCGAGGAAGCCCACGGCAGCCTGCCCGAGCTCGGCCGGCTGCTGCGCGGCTGGGAAGCCACCGCCGGCGACGGCCAGGATGCCCGCCACGCCGGCCTGATCCTGCGCGCCCTGCATACGCTCAAGGGCAGCGCGCGCATGGCCGGCGCGATGGCGCTGGGCCAGGCCGCGCACGAGATGGAGACGCTGCTCGACGCCGCCGTGCGCGGCGGGCGCGTCGACGCCGCGCTGTTCGCGCGCCTGTATGCCTGGTACGACCGCATCCTCGCGCATGGCGAGGCGCTGCAGGGCGGCCGCCTGCTGGCGGTGGACGACCCCGAGCTGATCAATGCCGGCGACGCGCAGGTTGGCGAGCCGGAAAGCGGCGTGGCGGCCGAGGTGCGGTCCGATGTGCAGTCCGATATGCGGACCGAAGCGCCGGCCCTGCTACAGCTGCCGCAGGCCGGAGCGAGGCCGCTGCCGCCGGGCGCGGTGGGCGTGGGCATGCTGCAGCCCGCCACCGTGCCGGTGCCGGCCGAGACTGGCGAGCGCCTGCGCGCGCTGGTGCGCGTGCAGGCCCGCACGCTCGACACCCTCATCACCGACGCCGGCGAAGTCGGTGCCACGCGCGCGCGGCTGGAAAGCGAGCTCGACGCGCTGCGCAGCTATCTCGGCGAACTCAACGACAACGTGGCGCGCCTGCGCGGCCAGTTGCGCGAGATCGAGATCCAGGCCGAGTCGCAGATGGCGTCGCGCATCGCCGACGCCCAGCATTCGCAGGACTTCGATCCGCTCGAATTCGACCGCTTCACGCGCTTCCAGGAACTGACCCGCATGATGGCCGAGTCGGTCAACGACGTGGCCACGGTCGAGCAGAACCTGCAGCGCGGCTTCGACCGCGCCACCGGCGACCTCGACGCGCAGGCCCGCCTCACGCGCGGCCTGCAGCGCAGCCTGATGCAGGCGCGCATGGTGCAGTTCGACGCGCTGGCCGAGCGGCTCTACCGCGTGGCGCGCCAGGCCGCCAGCGAGACCGGCAAGGAAGTGCGGCTGCTCATCAAGGGCGGCACGGTGGAAGTCGACCGCTCGGTGCTGGACCGCATGGCCGGCCCGATCGAGCACCTGATCCGCAACGCGGTGGTGCACGGCATCGAGCCGGCCGAGGTCCGCCGCGCGGCGGGCAAGCCGGCCGCCGGCGCGCTCACGCTCGAGGTGCAGCAGGAAGGCAACGAGGTGGTGCTGCATTTCGTCGACGACGGCGGCGGCCTGGACCTGGCGCGCATCCACGCGCGCGCCATCGAGCGCGAGCTGCTCTCGGCCGACGACGACGCCGGCGAGGCGCGCCTGACCGAGCTGATCTTCGCGCCCGGCTTCAGCACCGCCGAGTCGGTGTCCGAGCTGGCCGGGCGCGGCGTCGGCATGGACGTGGTGCGCGCCGAGACCGTGGCGCTGGGCGGGCGCATCGCGCTGGCCACGCAGGCCGGGCAGGGCACCCGTTTCACCGTGCACCTGCCGCTGACCACCGCCATCACGCAGGTGCTGCTGGTCACGCTGGGCGGGCGCCAGTTCGCCATCCCCAGCGGCATGATCGACCAGGTCCAGCAACTGCGCTCGCAAGGCCTGCTCGAAGCCTACAACCGCGGCCGGCTCGACGCCGCCGGCGGCGAGGTGCCGTTCTACTACTTCGGCACGCTGCTGGAGGAAACGCCGGCCATCGCCGCGGGCCGCAAGTACTCGCCCGTGGTGGTGGTGCGCAGCGGCGCCGAACGCATCGCCGTGCACGTGGACGAAGTGATCGGCAACCGCGAAGTGGTGGTCAAGCACATCGGCCCCCACCTGGCGCGCCTCGAAGGCATCGCCGGCGCCACCACGCTCGGCGACGGCGAGATCGTGCTGATCTACAACCCGGTGGTGCTGGCGCAGCGCTTCGTGCGCGAGCGCGGCGAGCCGCCGCGCCTGCCGCTGCCGGGCCTGGAGCAGGCCGCGCAGCAGCCCGCGCTGGGCGCGGTGGCCGAACTGGGCCACGGCGGTGCCGCGCCGGTGGCTGGCCTGGGCACGCAGCCGACCATCATGGTGGTGGACGACTCGCTCACCGTGCGCAAGGTCTCGCACCGCCTGCTGACCCGCGCCGGCTACCAGGTGGTGCTGGCGCGCGACGGCGTGGACGCGCTGCGGCAACTGCAGGACGTGATGCCCGACGCCATGCTGGTCGACATCGAGATGCCGCACATGGACGGCTTCGACCTGACCCGCAACGTGCGCGGCGACAGCCGCACCGCCCACATGCCGCTGGTGATGATCACCTCGCGCACGGCGGAAAAACACCGCCGCTACGCCGCCGAGATCGGCGTCAACGTGTATCTGGGCAAGCCGTACAACGAGGATGAACTGCTGACCACGCTGCACCACCTGCTGGGCGAGCGCGCCGCGGGCACCGCGGGCTCGGTGGCGCAGATGCTGGGAGACGATGCGGGGAATTGAGGCGGAGGCGGGCCAGCTCCGGCCCTCTCCCCCGGCCCCTCTCCCGCGAGCGGGAGAGGGGAGCACACCGGCGGAAACTGCATTCGCCGGCGGCCCGGTTTCTCCACTTGCCTACTTGTTCACCATCTTCGCCGGCACCGACAAGGTCAGCGCCGCGCCGGCCACCAGGCACGCGGCCAGCAGGTACATGCCCGAATCCGTGCTCTGCGTCAGGTCCTTGAGCCAGCCCACCGCGTAGGGGCTGATGAAGCCGGCCAGGTTGCCCAGCGAATTGATCAGCGCGATGCCGGCGGCCGCGCCGGTGCCGGCGAGGAACGCCGTGGGCAGGCTCCAGAACAGCGGCAGCGTGGTCAGGATGCCGATGGTGCCTAGCGTGAGCCCGAACAGCGCCAGCGCGGTGTTGCCGTGCCAGTGCACCGACAGCAGCAGCCCCGCCGCGCCCACCAGCGCGGGGATGGCGATGTGCCAGCGGCGCTCGCGGTTGCGGTCGGCGCTGTAGGCCACCAGGATCATGCCGATGACCGCGCAGCCGTAGGGGATGGCGGTGAGCAGGCCGATGTCGAGCGTGCTCTTGACGCCGGTCTGCTTGATGATGGTCGGCAGCCAGAAGCTGACGCCGTACAGGCCCATCACGAACGAGAAGTAGATCGCGCTCATCAGCCACACGCGCGGGCTGGTCAGCACCTGCCTCACCGGCGCGTCTTCCTTGTGCATGTCCTCGCTGGCGATGTTGCGCTGGAGCAGCGCCTTCTCGTCCTCGCCGAGCCATTTGGCGTGGGCGATGCGGTCGTCCAGGTAGGCCAGCACGATCAGCCCCACCACCACCGACGGCACGCCTTCGATCAGGAACATCCACTGCCAGCCGGACCAGCCGTTGTGGCCGTCGAAGGACTGCATCACCCAGCCCGAGAGCGGGCCGCCGATCACGCCCGAGAGCGCGATGGCGGTCATGAAGAAGGTGGTGGTGCGCCCGCGCCGGTGCGCCGGGTACCAATAGGTCAGGTAGAGGATGATGCCGGGGAAGAAGCCGGCCTCGGCGATGCCGAGCAGGAAGCGCAGCACGTAGAACATGGTCGGCGTGGTGACGAACATCATCGCCGCCGAGATCAGGCCCCAGGTGATCATGATGCGCGCGATCCAGATGCGCGCGCCCACCTTGTGCAGGATCACGTTGCTCGGCACCTCGAACAGGAAGTAGCCGATGAAGAAGATGCCCGCGCCCAGCCCGTAGATGGTCTCGCTGAACTTGAGGTCGCTGAGCATCTGCAGCTTGGCGAAGCCGACGTTGACGCGGTCCAGGTAGGCCACCACGTAGCACAGCAGCAGGAAGGGCACGAGGCGCCAGCTCACCTTGCGGTAGGTGGCGTCCTCGAAGGCGGTGCCGGAGGCACCGGGGTGTACTGCGGTCGTAGTCATGCTGTCTCCTCTGGGATTTGCTCTCTCTGGTTGCACGATACCGCTGGATGTGGCGCCGCTCGGCGCGGCGCCGGGAAACCGTTCCGTGTCTTCTCCTAATGGGCGAACGGGCCGCGCCCGCGCAGCGCGTTGGCCGTCATCATCAGCGCCAGCAGGAAGGGCAGCGCCACGTAGAGGCACCAGTGCACGCGGTCGCCCACGGCCTCGCCCCACTTGCGCTTGAAGACCTGCAGGCGCGGCATGCCGGAGGGATTGGTGGCGCGCTTGTTTCTGACGTGCCACGCCATCCAGAAAAAGAAGATGGCGAAGGCGACCGACAGGAAATTGATATTACCCATGTTGTATGGCGATGGTTTTCAGTGTGGTGAATCCGTACAGGGCCTCGAAGCCCTTCTCGCGGCCGTGGCCCGACTGGCCGGTGCCGCCGAACGGCAGCTCGACGCCGCCGCCGGCGCCGTAGTTGTTGATGAAGACCTGGCCCGCGCGCAGCTTGCGCGCGAGGCGCAACTGGCGCGCGCCGTCGCGCGTCCAGATGCCGGCCACCAGCCCGTAGGGCGTGCCGTTGGCCAGCGCGACGGCCTCGGCCTCGGTGTCGAACGGCGTGGCGGCCAGCAGCGGGCCGAACACCTCTTCCTGCGCCAGCCGGTGCGAGGGCGGCACGTCGCGGAACAGCATCGGCACCTGGTAGTAGCCGGCCTCGGGCGCCTCGGCCACGATCTGGCCCTGCGCCATCGCGGCGATGCCGGCGTGCTGCGCGTCGGAGACGAAGTCCCACACGCGCTGCTGCTGCTTGCGGCTGATCAGCGGGCCGCATTCCAGGTCCAGCTCCGACGGCCCCACGCGCAGCGCTTCGAACACCGTGGCCAGGCGGTCCAGCACGGTGTCGTAGAGCGCGCGCTCGACCAGCACGCGGCTGCCGGCCGAGCAGGTCTGGCCGGCGTTCTGCACGATGCCGTTGACGATGACCGGCACCAGCGCGTCGAGGTCGGCGTCGGCGAACACGACCTGGGGCGACTTGCCGCCCAGCTCCAGCGTCACCGGCACATGGTTCTCGGCCGCCATCTGCGCGACCTGCCTGCCGGTCTGGGGCGAGCCGGTAAACGAGATGTGGTTGATGCCGGGGTGGCGCGCCAGCGCGGCGCCGGCCTCGTGGCCGTAGCCGGTGACGATGTTGAGCGCGCCTTCGGGCAGGCCGGCCCCGGCGGCCAGTTCGGCCACGCGCAGCAGCGACAGGCAGGCGTCCTCGGCCGGCTTGACCACGCAGGCGTTGCCGGCGGCCAGCGCCGCGCCCACGCTGCGCCCGAAGATCTGCAGCGGGTAGTTCCACGGGATGATGTGGCCGGTCACGCCGTGCGGCTCGCGCACCGTCAGCACGGTGTAGCCGGGCTGGTAGGGGATGGTCTGGCCGTGCAGCTTGTCGGCCGCGCCGGCGTAGAACTCGAAGTAGCGCGCCACCGCGCGCGCGTCGGCGGCGGCCTGGCGCAGCGGCTTGCCGGTGTCGCGCGCTTCCAGCGCGGCGAGCTCGGCCTCGTGCTCGATCAGCACCAGCGCCACGCGGTTGAGCAGGCGCGCGCGCTCGGCCGGCGCCATCGCGCCCCAGGCGCCTTCGGCGGCCTGGCGGGCGGCGTGGACGGCCACGTTGATGTCGACGGCGTTGCCGCGCGCGATCTCGGCGAAGGGCTCGCCGCTGGAGGGGTCGAAGACCTTGATGCGCATGCCGGAATCCGGCGCGATCAGGCGGTTGGCAACGAAATGCTGGGCATGCATTGATGGGGCTCCGGCTGGATGCGACCGCCGCCGTGCGGCTGGCGGTGCGCCTGTCGATGCGTGGTTCGGACAATTCAGCATTATCACCCAGCGCGCGCGGCCCGCAAGGCACGCGGCCCGGGCCGGCCGCCATGCGGTCCCCAGGGCGGTCCCCGGCCGGCAATCGTCAGGGCCGGGTCAGCTTCGAACCGCTATAATGCCCGCCATCCACAAACACAGGCATCTGGAGAACTCGCATGAGCTTCAACCTCGTCTCCCCGGGCAAGGACATCCCCAACGATTTCAACGTCATCATCGAGATCTCGGCCCAGAGCGATCCGGTGAAGTACGAAGCCGACAAGGAAACCGGCCTGCTCTTCGTCGACCGCTTCATCGGCACCGGCATGCGCTATCCGGCCAACTACGGCTTCATTCCCCAGACCCTGTCGGGCGACGGCGACCCCGTCGACGTGCTGGTGCTGTCGCCGTTCCCGATCCTGGCCGGCGCGGTGGTGCGCTGCCGCGCGCTGGGCATGCTGAAGATGACCGACGAGTCCGGCGTGGATGCCAAGCTGGTGGCCGTGCCCCTGGACAAGCTGTCGCCGGCCACCGCCTTCATGAAGGGCCTGTCGGACGTGCCGCAGAACCTGCTGGACCAGATCAAGCACTTCTTCGAGAACTACAAGGCGCTCGAAGCGGGCAAGTGGGTCAAGGTCGAAGGCTGGGCCGGCATCGAGGAAGCCCACAAGGAAATCACCGACGGCGTGGCGAACTACAAGAAGTAAGCCGAACCCGCCTGTCGCCGGCGACGCGCCCCCCGAAGCGGGGCGCGCCGCCGGACCCCGACCCGCCACGGCGGGGTTTTT
>NZ_AQPL01000272.1:0-2650 GCF_000395345.1 Cupriavidus sp. WS
AGCGGGGCGCGCCGCCGGACCCCGACCCGCCACGGCGGGTTTTTTGTTGCCGCCGGATTGACCGAGACCAATGCCGGCGCCGCCGCGCGGGGTTAAGCTCCAGGCACATAGCACAAGGAGCCTCATCCCCATGAGCGCGATCTCCCCCGCGTATTCGTTCGACCGGCGCTATTCGGGCGCGGCCGTGTTTTTCCACTGGGCGGTGTTCCTGCTGGTCGCGGTGGCCTACGCGGCGATCGAGCTCAAGGGGTTCACCGCGCGCGGCAGCGCGGCCCGCATGGCCGCCATGACGGCGCACGAATGGGCCGGCATGCTGGTGCTGGCGCTGGCCGTCCCGCGCCTGCTGTGGCGGCTGCTGGGCGGCGCGCCGGCGCCCGAGCCCGGCCCGCGCTGGATGCGGCTGGCCGGCGCCGCCGTGCACGTGGTGCTGTACCTGTTCATCCTGGCGCAGCCGCTGCTGGGCCTGCTCACCGTCAACGCGGCCGGCCACCTGCTGGCGCTGCCGGTGCCGGGCCTGGAAGTGCCGGCGCTGGTCGCCCCGGACCCGGCCCTCAAGGACACGCTCAAGTCCATCCACGAAACCCTGGGCACGGCGTTCTATACGGTGATCGGGCTGCACGCGCTGGCGGCGCTGTTCCATCACTACATGCTCGGCGACGATACCCTGCGCAGCATGTGGCGGCGCCGGCGCAGCCGCATGGCCGGCTAGGCTTCGGCAGTCGGCCGGTTCCGGTTGGTTCTGTGGCTGGTCCCGGCCGGTCAGGCGCCGCCGTTGCCGGCGGTGCGCGCGAACGGCGTGCGGTCGTTGAGCTCGTCGAGGTAGGCGTCGATGCCCTGACGCTCGCGCTCCAGGAAGCGCTCCACCGCGTCGGCGAAGTCCGGATGCGCCAGCCAGTGGGCCGAGCGCGTCGCCACCGGCAGGAAGCCGCGCGCCATCTTGTGCTCGCCCTGGGCGCCGCCCTCGAAGGTGCGGATGCCCTCGGCGATGCAGAATGCCAGCGGCTGGTAGTAGGCGGTCTCGAAATGCAGGCAGGGATGGTGTTCCAGCGCGCCCCAGTAGCGCCCGAACAGCGTGCTGCGGGCCGGATCGGCGTCGTACACCACCAGCGAGGCGGCGATCGGCCTGCCTTCGCGCTCGGCCACCACCAGCAGCAGGTTTTCGGGCATCGCCGCGCCGATGCGCAGGAAGAAGTCCAGGTTCAGGTAGGGCGTGGAGTGATGTTCGCGGTAGGTCTGGCGGTAGCAGCGGTGGAAGAAGCGCCACGCTTCCTCGTCGATCTGCGGCCCGCGCAACTGGCGAAAGCCGATGCCCGCCTCCGCCACCCGGCGCCGCTCGGCGCGGATGTTCTTGCGCTTTTTCTGCGACAGCGTGGCCAGGAAGGCCTCGAAGCTCTCGTAGCCGGGGTTGGTCCAGTGGAACTGCACGCCGTGCCGCATCAGCAGGCCGGCGTCGTCCATCAGCGCGGCTTCGTGCTCGTCCGGGAACAATATGTGCAGCGAGGACAACCCGCTCTGCCCGGCCACCGCCAGCGCCGCCCGCAGCAGCAGCCGGCGCTCGTCCTCGCCGCGCGCTAGCAGGCGCGCGCCCTGCACCGGAGTGAACGGGATCGCGCACAGCAGCTTGGGGTAGTAGGGCAGGTGGTGCTGGGCGTAGGCGTCGGCCCAGGCCCAGTCGAACACGTATTCCCCGTAGGAATGTGACTTGGCGTACAGCGGCATGGCCGCGGCGAGGCGGTCGTCGCCGTCCTCGCGCGCCCACAGGGTCAGGTAGCGCGGGCTCCAGCCGGTGTCGTCGCAGGCGCTGCCGCTGGCGTGCAGGGCGTGCAGGAAGGCATGGCGCAGGAATGGCGTGGCGCCGGGCTGGGCGTCCACCAGGGCATCCCAGCGGTCCGCCGGGATCTCCGACAGATCCGAAACGATCTGCGTGCGATAATCCCCCGTCCGCCCGGGTTTCTGTCCGTCTTGTGCCGAAGCCGCCCCTGGCGCGTTTTCGGCGGGACGGTCCGGACCGGGCTTGCAAGATTCCGACTGCATTGCGCTTGATTCACTCACCGTTGGCTGCCGGCCGAGTCTACCGGAAACGCCGCGGTGCTGCAGCGCGGCAGACCGGGCTGGCCGCTGCCTGGCGAGGCGCCGGCGAGGGTCCGGCGGAAACCGGGTTTGCCGCGGTGCGGCAACCCACATCCCGCCGCCATGCCGCAGGGCTAGAATCTTTCACCAACCAATGAGAAGACAAGGGGCCGACATGAAGCAGATTACCGCCATCATCAAACCGTTCAAGCTGGACGAAGTGCGCGAGGCGCTGGCAGATGTGGGCGTCACCGGGCTGACGGTGACAGAGGTGAAGGGCTTTGGCCGCCAGAAGGGACATACCGAGCTCTACCGCGGCGCCGAGTACGTGGTCGATTTCCTGCCCAAGATCAAGATCGAGGTGGTGGTGGCCGAGAACCAGCTCGACACCGTGCTGGACGCCATCGTCAAGGCCGCCCACACCGGCAAGATCGGCGACGGGAAGATTTTCGTGACCGAGATCGAGAGGGTGATTCGGATTCGGACCGGGGAGCAGGATGAGGCGGCGGTTTGAGAGGGAGTGAGTTGGGTTGGGCGGCTTTTGGTTTTTGCGCTTCGGCTTCAAAGTCAAAGGCTTTCG
>NZ_AQPL01000273.1:0-15615 GCF_000395345.1 Cupriavidus sp. WS
GAAGGCCAGGACCGGCCGCGCCGTTTCGCCCCCGGCGAGAACAATGACCGCCCGCGCCGCCCGCACGACGGCGGCCAGCGCGACTACCGCGGCGGCCGGCCGGAACGCGCGCCGCAGACCGAGCGTCCGGTGCGCGCCGAGCGCCCCGCGCCCGCGCCGCAGGCGCCGCGCGCCGAAGACGGCGCCGACGGCCTGGTGCGGCTGTCCAAGCGCATGTCGGAACTGGGCCTGTGCTCGCGCCGCGAAGCCGATGAATGGATTCCGCGCGGCTGGGTGCTGGTCGACGGCCAGCCCGTGACCGAGCTCGGCTCGCGCGTCGGCCCGGACGCCAATATCGAGATCCACCAGGCCGCGCGCTCCGAGCAGGGCGAGCGCGTGACCGTGCTGCTGCACAAGCCGGTAGGCTATGTGTCGGGCCAGGCCGAGGACGGCTACGAGCCGGCCGCGGTGCTGTTCGCGCCCGAGAACCAGTGGGAGCAGGACCCCACCCGCAAGCGCTTCGCGCCGTGGCAGCGCAAGAGCCTGGCCCCCGCCGGCCGGCTCGACATCGACTCCACCGGCCTGCTGGTGCTGACCCAGGACGGCCGCGTGGCGCGCCACCTGATCGGCGAAGACTCCACCGTGGAGAAGGAATACCTGGTGCGCGTGCAGTGGGAATCGCCGCAGGGCCTGGTCGAGCGCAATATCTCGAACCTCTTCCCCGCCGAGCTGATCGAGAAGCTGCGCCACGGCCTGTCGCTCGACGGCGAGGCGCTCAAGCCGGCCAAGGTAAGCTGGCAGAACGAGGAGCAATTGCGCTTCGTGCTGCGCGAAGGCAAGAAACGCCAGATCCGCCGCATGTGCGAGCAGGTCGGGCTCAAGGTGGTCGGCCTCAAGCGCGTGCGCATGGGCCGCATCGTGCTGGGCGACCTGCCGGTCGGCCAGTGGCGCTTCCTCGGCCCGTTCGAGAAGTTCTGAGCCGCGCGGCCTGAACCCGATGGCGGCGGCTGCCGGCGAGGCGGCTTATACGTATGCCGCCTGGTCCTGCGCCGCGCCGGCAACCGCATCGGCGCCACGCAGCGGGTATGCCGGCAGCAGGATGTCCGCCGGCGGACCTGCCGGCCTCGGGCCCCGGTCCTCGTCGGGCGCCAGCCCGAGGTCCGGAAAAGCGGGTTCGCCGGCCGCGCGGCACCCGGCGGAATCGGTCGCATCGGTCGCATCGGCAGCCTCGGCGAAGCACGCCCGGAACAGCCGCATCGCGGTCGATTCATGAACGCTCTTGCGCCGGATGAACAGCGTCGGAGCCCTGGCGATCTCCGGGGCGATCTCATGCACCGCGAGCCGCTCCCTTAGCGACGATTTCTCGACCACGCTGAGGGGAAGGACCGTGATGCCGACATCGGCCCCCACGCACCCGAGTATCCCTTCCAGCGTTCCGAATTCAAGGCGCTGATAGCTCGGCCTGCCAAGCTGCGCGAGCAGTTGTTCGAGGCGCTGCCGATAGGAGCAGCCCATCCTGAACATGAGTGCCGTCAACGGGACCGACTCATCGTGAAGGTCGGATAAGCCGCGGCAGCGCCGCGACGTCACCAGCACCAGCTTCTCCTCGTAGGCCTGCTCCGCCGCCAGTAACGGGTGGTCGATCGGACCGGCGACGAAGGCGCCCTCTACTTCGTTGTCCAGCACCTTGCGGACCAGTTCGGCGGTCGGGCCGGTCCACACTTCGAGTTCCACGGCGGGACATTTCGCGTGATAGGCCGCCAGCACTTCGGGCAGGCGGACCGCCACGGTGGTTTCCATCGTGCCAATGGCCAGGCGTCCCCGCGCCTCGCCGTCGTCGCGCGCGGCCTTCGTCGCTTCCTGAAGCAACGCCACGGCGCGTGCCGCATACGGCAGGAGCCGCATGCCGGCACTGGTCAGCGCGACACCGCGGCTGTGCCGCTCGAACAGCGGCAGTCCCACCTCTTCCTCGAGACTCTTGACCCGGTTCGTGACGTTGGACTGAACCGTGTGCAGCTCCCTGGCCGCGCGCGTAATGCTCGCATGGCGCGCAACCGTGGCGAACGTGATCAGGTCGTTGACTTCCATGGTCCGGCATCCCTCAAACAGATTGCGAGGCTTCGAGCGAAGACTGTTTCGGAGATGGGAAGCAAACGGCATGCCAATTCTTTCTTCCAGGCCGGCCGGCCCTTCGCCGTACAGGCTGCCACGCGGATGGCCGAACGCCACGCAACGCGCGGCTTCGCTTTTGGTGCGCAAGTGCCCGCAACTGCCTTGACGCGCCCCATCTTGGTTCCTGCTTGCGCACGGTTGCGTGTCATCTCTTTGGCAGATCGCTTCCATCGAATTTAACCGTTTCTCCGAACCCCGGGACCTTGCCCATGATGTCGGTCAACGTCAGGTACGGAAGGGCGGACCTGCCGGGCAACGGCATCGCGTGCCGCGAATGCCGGGTTGCCTCCCGGGACCGGCGTTCCGGATCTGCGTTCCCGATCTAGCCACTGTTGTATCTATGGAGGTCTTCATATGGACAATCTTGCCGCGGCCGAGGCTGAGGAGCCCCTGGGTTTCAGCCTGTCATTGACGGCATTGCAGGTGCTCGTCTATTTCACCTTTCTCCTGACGAGTTGTTTTGCCGCAGATTCGCTGCGGGCAACCGTGCCCGGGACCGGCCTGCCCGCGTCGTTCGTCGCCGGGCTGCTGGTGATCGCCTGCGGCACCCTGCTGACGGTCGTCTACGTCCGGCGCATCGATGCGAGCGCGAGCGGAGAGAAAGAATGAAAAAGCGAATACTCGCGATATTTCTCGCCGCCGCCGCGACCCGTGCCGTGGCAGCGCAATCCTCCTCCGTGGGCACGGCCAGCATCACTTCGCTCGCCCTGTTCGTGGCAGTCATTGCCATGACCCTTGGCATCACCTGGTGGGCGGCAAGGCAGACGAAGTCGGCCAGCGATTTCTATGCCGCCGGCGGCCGCATCTCCGGGTTCCAGAACGGGCTGGCCATCACCGGCGACGCGCTCTCCGCCGGCGCCTTGCTGGGCCTGACCGGCCTGGTTTTTTCCAGCGGCTTCGACGGCCTGGTCTACGCGATCGGCTACACCACCGGCTTGCCCATCGTGGTCTTCCTGATGGCCGGCAAGCTGCGCAAGCTCGGCAAGTACACCTTCACCGATGTGGTCTGCGCCAGGCTCAGCGGCAATGCGGTACGGGTCTTCTCGGCCTGCGCCTCGCTGATCATCGTCGCCTTTTATCTCATCGCGCAGATGGTCGGCGCGGGGCAACTCGTGCAGTTGCTGTTCGGCATCGACTATACCTACGCCATCCTCCTGGTCGGCGTGCTGATGGTCATGTATGTCGTGTTCGGCGGAATGATGGCCACCACCTGGGTACAGATCGTCAAGGCCGTGTTGATGCTGAGCGTCGGCGTGATGATCTGCGTGCTCGTGATGTCCCGGTTCGGCTTCAGCATGAGCGAACTGTTGCAGAAGTCCGTCGCCGTGCATCCGGGCAAGGACGGCATCCTGATCCCGCAGGCCCTGGCGCGGGACCCCGTCTCCGGCCTCTCGCTGGGCATCGCGCTGATGCTGGGCACCGCGGGACTTCCGCATGTTCTCATGCGCTTCTTCACCGTGCCCGATGCCAGGGCGGCGCGCAGTTCGGTGTTGTGGGCCACCGTGTTCATGAACAGCTTCTACGCCATGATGTTCATCATCGGTTTCGGGGCACTGGCGCTGCTGCGCCAGCATCCTGAATATCTGGATGCGAAGGGCGCGCTGATCGGCGGGGGCAACACCGCGGCACTCCACCTGTCGCACCTGCTCGGGGGCGACATCATGTTCGGGGCGGTGTCGGCCATCGCCTTCGCCACGATTCTGGCCGTCGTCGCCGGGCTCACGCTTTCCGGCGCCTGCGCGATCAGCCACGACATCTACGGCGCGCTGTTCAGGAAGCCGGGCTCCGACTCGCCGGACGAGATCCGGATCGTGCGGGTGGCAAGCGTCGTGCTCGGCGCGCTGGCGATCCTGCTCGGCATCGCTTTCCGCAACCAGAACGTGGCCTACATGATCAGTCTCGCGTTCTCGATTGCGTGCTCTTCGACATTCCCGGTGCTGATCCTGGCCATCTACTGGAAGAAGATGACCTCGGCCGGCGCAGTCGTGGGCGGCGGTATCGGCCTGGCGTCGTCGCTGCTGCTCACCATCCTCGGGCCGTCCGTGTGGGTGAAGGTATTGGGCCACGCGCAGCCGGCCTTTCCCATCGACCCGCCGGCACTGATCACCGTACCGCTTGCCTTCGCGGCATGCGTCATCGCCTCCCTGGCGACGCAGCGTCCGGTGCGGCAACGGCTTGAAGCCGCGGCCTGAAGCGCCCGCCGCCGGCAGGCTTCCGAACCCGCCATCCTTCCTGCGCAGGAAGGATGGCCGACAGCCATCGACTGCATCGGGACCAGCCCTGCCTGGACGTGCATGACGGCTCGAACCGCAAACTGAAAAAAGAAGGAACACACAGCATGAGCAATGCAGACATCGACAGCGGAAACGGGCGCACGGGCGCCTTCGCGGAACTCATGGCCATTCGCGCCGGACAACCGCTGACACAAGGGGAGGTGACGATCACCGGAGAAGATCCGCTGTTCCAGTCCCCGTTCCGCATCGGCGCAACGTCCGCCGACGTCCTGGCGGCCCGCGCGGTGGCCGCCAACGACCTGTGGGAACTCCGGACCGGCCGGCGCCAGTCCATCGGCGTGGACGTGCGGGCCGCCGCCGCAACCTCGCTGGCCGGGGGCGACATGACGCTCAGGCGCGATGCGCAAGGCCGCTATCAGCCGATACCCTCGTCGCCGGAACTCAGGCACATGATCTCGCTCACGCAACCCTGGCGCGCCGCCGATGGCCGCTGGGTCTTGCCGCACACCAACCTGCCCCATCTGGAGCGGCGCGTGCTGGACGTGCTGGACTGCGAGAGCACCCCGGCGTCGGTCGCCGCGGGCGTGGGCCGCTGGAACTCGGACGAACTGGAGGACGCCATCGCGCGAGCGCTGGCTTGCGCCGGCAAGATCCGCACGCCGCAGGAATGGCTGGCACACCCGCACGGGGCCTACCTGGCATCGCGCCCGGTCGTGGAGATCACCAAGCTGGCGGACGGCGCCCCGCAGCCGCTGCCGGCCGGCAGCCAGCCGGCCTCGGGCATCCGGGTGCTGGACCTGACGCGCATCCTGGCCGGCCCGACGGCCGGCCTCGGCATGGCCGAGCACGGCGCCGACGTGCTGATGGTCACGGCGCCGTCGCTGCCCCAGGTGCCGGCCTTCGTGCGCGACACCAGCCACGGCAAGCGCAGTTGCTTCCTCGACTTCGACCGCGCCGACGAGGCCCGGCGGCTGCGGGAGCTGGTGCGGGAAGCCGACGTCTTCATCGACGGTTATCGGCCGCGCCGGCTCGAAGCCCACGGCTTCGGCGTCGACGAACTGGCGCGGCTGCGTCCCGGACTCGTGCACGTCAGCGTCAACTGCTACGGCTCCGGCGGCCCGTTTGCCGACCGCGCGGGCTGGGACCAGGTGGCCCAGGCAGTGACCGGCATCTGCCACACCCAGGGCATCGCCACCGGGGCCGGGCAGCCCAGGCTGACACCGGTCTTCATGTGCGACTTCCTCACCGGCTTCCTCGGCACGTTCGGCGCGATGATCGCGCTGGCGCGCCGTGCCCGGGAAGGCGGAACCTATCGGGTGCAGGTGTCGCTGTGCCAGTCCGCCATGCTGTTGCAGCGGCAGGGACTCCTGCAGCATTTCGACCATGCGCCGGGCCGCCTGTCGCGCGAGGAATTCGAAGCGCTCTCGGTATGCGACGACAGTACCTGCTGGGGCGATCTGAAGAGCCTGGGGCCGGTGATCCGCATGTCCGAAACCCCGCCCCGCTGGTTCGGCACGACGCCCCGGCTCGGCGGCGACAAGGCGCAATGGCTTGCGCGCTGATGCCCGGCGCCCGCCACGGCCCGCGGGATCGGCATAAGAAGTCGTTTCAAGAAAAGATCCTGGCGTCGTTGCGTGGCACGGCAAGTACTGCCTGTACTGCCGCGCGCACCGCTGCGCAGGCGGATCGCGATGCGATCCGAGTTCCCTGCTCCGCCCCAGCCAGGACCGCTTCATCTTGAAACGCCCCCCGGAACCGGACGGGCCGTCAGCGCATCTTCAGCCCAGCCGCGCGCCGACCAGCGCCACGGCCTGCTGCCACACCTCGCGCTGCCCGGCCAGGTAGTCCTGCGCGGCCATGCCGGTCAGCGCGACCGGCTCGGCGCCGTCCGCGTGCAGGCGCTCGTGCAGCGCGGGCGCCGCCAGCACGCGGCCGAGCCGCTCGACCAGCGCCGTGCGCTGCGGCGCCGTCCAGCTGGACGGCGCCAGCACGCCATACCAGGCCTGCTGCGCCATGCCGGCAATGCCGAACTCCCCGAACGTCGCCACCTGCGGCGCCAGCGCGCTGCGCCGCGTGCCGGTCACGGCCAGCGCGCGCAGCCGGCCCTGGCGCATCAGCGGCAGCGAGGCCTGCAGCGTGCTGACCAGCACCGGCACGTAGCCGCCCTGCAGGTCGGTCATGGCGCGGGCGCTGCCCGGATACGGGATGTGCGTCATCTGCACGCCCGCCTGGCGGCACAGCAGCTCGCCGACCAGGTGCGCGCTCGAGCCGATGCCGAGCGAGGCGTAGCCGATCTCGCCGGGGTGCCTGCGCGCGTCCTCCAGCAAGGCGGGCAGGTGCATGGCCGGCGCCGAGGCCGAGGACAGCAGCACGTGCGGCGTGCTGGCGATGATGGCCAGCGGCATCAAGGACAGTGGCTGGGCCTGCGCCAGCAGCGGCGCGATGCTGACCGAGCCCACCGTGCCGAGCAGCAGCGTGGGCCGCGCGGCGCTCGCGCGGGCCGCCTCGTGCAGCGCGATCTGCCCGGCCGCGCCGGGACGGTTCTCCACCACGGTGAGGCTGCCGTCCTGGCTGAGGGCGTCGGCCACCAGCCGCGCCACGTGGTCGGCGCCGCCGCCGGCGCCATAGCCGACCAGCAGCCGGCAGGCCGGCTCGGCGGCATGGGCGGGAGCGCGGTACAGGCCCAGCGCGGCGGCCGCCGACAGGCCGGCCAGCGCGCCAAGCTGGCGCCGCCGCGCGGCGTCGGCCGGCGGCAGCGAGGCGGGAAACGGGGAAAAGCGGGACGGGCAGGTGCGCGGCGGCGGATCGCCAGCGCCCGGGCCCCAGGAGAAAGGCATGACGGCGACGGAAAAGTGCGGCCGGCACCGGACATCGGGACGGCACGAGGCGTCATGCTAGCACCGCGCGGCCGTCCTGGCCGCCCGGGCAAACCCGGCGGCCAGAAAATCAGGTGGCCGGAGACGCGCTACAGCCGCGGCGCGCGGCAGGCCGCGCCCCCGGCATTGGCCGACTCCGCCAGCCCGAACACGGCCCTGGCCCCGCACTGCGAGCCAAGCATGCGGCTCTGGTTGTGGCCCACGCCGATCACCTCGAACGCCTGGTGATGCGCCGGCGCCGCCGGGCCGCCCGGCCTCGCGCTCAGCCAGGCTTCGTAGCGCAGGTAGCCACGCGCGCGCGCCAGGCGCGTCGGCCCCTCGGCCTCGGCGCCGCAGGCCTTGTCGAGCACGCGGTGGTTGGGATCGTTGTCGTCCGCGCCGACCAGGTAAGTCACCTGGCGCTGCCGGTAGCGGCGGAACAGCGCGTCGCCGGTGGCGCCCTGCGCGTAGGGCACGATGTCGCGCATGCCGTAGCGGTATTTGTCGTAGTCCGCGCAGACGGCGGTGTCATACGGCGCGAAGCCGCTGCCGCTCGGGCGCTCGGGCGTGAAATAGAGATACGATGACGGGTTGGCCACCACGTAGCGCAGGTCGATGCCGGACGCGCGGATGCGCTCGTCGACATTGTTGAGCACCGCGTAGCGGTGCACCAGCTGGCCGCCGCCCGAGTGCCCGGCCACCGTGACGCGCGTCACGGCGGGCAGGCGGGACTTGTCCGTGACCAGCCCGACGAGGTCGTCCAGCACCTGCAGCGAACTGACCGGGACCGGCCCGCCGACGGCATTCTCGCCGCTCATCCAGCCCTGCACGCTCCACACCGGCATATTGCCGAAGCCCTTGTTGCGGTCGGGCGTGCCGGGGAAGTTGGGCGCCAGCAGCAGCACTTCGTCGGGGTTGCGCCCGGTCTGCCTGAGCAGCGCCGCGCCGGCCACGAAATAATCGTCGCCGTTGCGCTGCAAGCCGTGCTGCACGAAGACGACCTCGCGGATGCGGCGCAGGTCGCCGTCCAGCGCATGGTTGGCGTAGACCGGGAAATCGTAGGCCCGCGCCCCGCTGCCGAGCCGCACGCGCTGCCAGTGCACGGCCGCCGCCGCGGCCCTGTCGACCGGGCCCTCGGTCTCTTCCGCGTCCGCGGCAGCGGACACCGCGGAGGCCACGGTGGCGCCGTCCGGCCCGGGCGCGGCGCAGCCGAACTGGGCAGCGGCGGCCAGCAGGCCCAATGCGCACAGCGCGCGGCGCAATCTCTTCATGTCCTGTCTCCCGATGCAGCGGCGCACGGGCGCCCGCTTTCCGTCCTTGCGGACCTTTGTTCGCAAAAGCGCACCGGATCATGCTAAGCCGGCCGCTACCGAATGTAAAATATATGCTTTCTCGCTACGGCATATTTTATGAATATGTCCTGGCGCAAGAACCACCGGACCCGGCAATGGAACTGAGACACCTCCGCTATTTCCTCACGGTGGCCGAAACCGGCCACATCACGCGCGCCGCGGAGCAGCTCGGCATCCAGCAGCCGCCGCTGTCGCAGCAGCTCAAGGCACTGGAAACCGAGCTGGGCGTGATCCTGTTCGAGCGCCAGCCGCGCGGCGTGGCGCTGACCGCCGCCGGCCGCGCGCTGCGCGCCGACGTGCTCGACATCTTCGCGCGCCTGGAGCAGGCCCGCCAGCGCATGCAGCGCATGGCGCGCGGCGAGGAAGGCTCGCTCTCGGTCGGCTTCACCAGCTCGGCCGCCGCCCACAAGCTCACGCCCGAGGTGCTGCGCGCCTGCCGCCGCCAGCACCCCGGCATCGCGCTCAAGCTGGGCGAGAGCAATGCCGCCGAAGTCACCGAGCAGCTGGCCTCGGGCAACCTGGACGTGGCGCTGCTGCGCGCGCCGGTGGAACGGCCCGCCGGGCTGCGCTTCGATCTGCTGCTGGAAGAAGAAATGGTGATCGCGCTGCCGCTGGACCATCCGCTGCTGCGCCAGCGCGGCGCGGCGGCGCAGGGGCCGGTCTCGCTGCGCGCGCTGGCCGGCGACGATTTCATCCTGGTGCGCCGGCCCGGCGCGCCGGGCATGTACGGCGACCTGCTCAACGTGTGCGAGCAGCTCGGCTTCACGCCGCGCATCGGCGTGGAGGTCGAGCGCATGCTGAGCAACCTCAACCTGGTGGCGGCCGGCGCCGGCGTGAGCGTGGTGCCGGCCTCGATGGCCGGCCTCAACCCGCACGGCGTGGCCTACCTGCCGATGCAGGAAACCGACCGCCTGCGCGCCCCGCTCACGCTGGTCTACCGCGAGAACGACGACAATCCCGCCTGCGCCGCGCTGGTCGCGCTGACCCACCGCACCGCGGCGCGCTACCGCCGCCGCGGCAAGCCGGCCGCGGGCGCCGCCTGAAGCCCGCGGCGCGCGCCCGGCTCAGTACAGCAAGCCCAGCTCGAAACTGCCGGTGCCGGTGCCGGACAGCACCCCGCCGCTCACCGTGTACGCCCCGCTCACCGCGCCGGCCGCGCCGATCACGCCCAGCACCGGCTGGTTGTAGGTCAGCGTGCCGCTGGCGCTGCCGCGCGTGATGGCCAGGCCCGCGAGGTCAGCGTTAAGCTGCGTGCCGTCGCTCACGCTGACGCGGTAGGCGCCGTCCGCGGCGCCCGCGGCCAGCGGCAGCGTGGCCGGCTGCGGCGCGTAGAAGTGCATGCCGTAGGCCGTGGCCGAGCGCGTCAGCACCAGCGGCACCGGCTTGCCGTTGACCATGCCGCTGATCAGCGAGCCGCTCAGCGTGCCGCCGCCCGCGGTGGGCGAGCCGCCGACGAAGTAGTCGAAGGCATTGCGCGCGCTGTTCCAGGCGATATAGCCCTTGGTGGTCGCGGTGCAGCCCGCGTCGTAGGTGATGAAGCCGCCGGTGACGGGGTCCGCGCAGGTCTGCCACGTCGCCGCCGACGAGCGCAGCCGCGCCGAGCCGTTCACCACGCTGGCCGCGCCGCCCGCCACCGCGTACTGGATGCCGTTGACGTTGTAGATGTCGGCCACCGCCTTGTAGTCGCTGCTGACGTTCTCGAAGGCCAGCAGCGGCGCGAAGCCCGCGCCGGTGGCGTTGGCCACGCCGCCCAGCATCACGCCGCCGCCGGTCAGCGTGAACAAGGCCCCGTTCTCGCCGCTGGAGAAGGTGCAGCCGCCCTGCGCCACCAGCGTGCCGCTGCGCGCGGTGCCGCCGGCGCGCTGCAGGCTGGCGTCGATGGTCACGGTGTAGTTCAGCGTGGCCGGGTCCAGGCGCACCGTCAGTTCCTCGCCGAGCATGTTGCCGCCCTTGTAGCTGGTCGCGGCCGCAGGCAGGTTCAGGCACGACTGCGGCGGCCCGCTGCTGCCGGCGCAGCTGTAGTTGATGGCGGCGTCGAGGCTGCCCGAGCCCTTGTACTTGGGCCACGAGGGGTACTGGCACAGCGGCCGCGCGCGGCCATAGGTCTGCGCGTTGGTGTCCATCACCGTGCGGGTGCCCGGCGCCACGCCCTGCTCCACCCAGTTCTCCAGCGCGGTCAGCGAGTTCCACGCCGGCAGGAAGCTGCCGGTGCCGTGGCCCATGCCGGGCACGGTGTAGAAGCGGATGCCCTGGTCCACCGCGGCCTGCCCCACGCGCCCGGTCACGGCCTGGAACCACGCGATGGTGGAGTTGGGGCTGATCACCTCGTCGGCCAGGCCGTGCAGCAGGATCAGCCGGCCGCCGTGGCCGAGGAAGCCGGACAGGTCCGGGTTGGTGGCGTCGGTCAGCGCCGAGACCTGCTGCACGCGCGCGGTGTAGGCGCCCGGGCTGGCGGGGTCGAAGGTGAGCGAGTCGAAGCTGGCCACGCGCGTGACGAAATACTTCACCCACTGGTCGCCGGTCAGGTAGACGTTGGCGTCCGCCGTGGTGGCCGGATTGCCCGGCACCGCCCGCGTGCCGAGGTCGCGCGTGGTGAACGGCCCCGCCACCAGCGCGCCTTCGAGCAGGTTGTAGCCGCCCGCCACGGTCACGCCGTTGGCGATCGGGTAGCTCAGCTGCAGCGGGTTCTCGATGGTCTTGACGGTGTCGATCTGCGCATCGGACAGGCAGGTGTCGCCGGCATCGGTGCCGCCCGGGCAGCGCAGGCCGGCCAGCACCTGCATGGCGCCCACGCGGCAGCCTTCCACGTTGCTGACCACCTGGTCGGCCGCGCCGTCGAGCCGGTCGCAGGCGGCCATCGCCGCGCTCTGCACCAGCAGCGTCTTGTTGATGTTGAGCCAGCCGGCGCCACCGTTGAGGTAGAGCGCGCGGCCCACCGCCACGTTCGACAGGCGCGTGCCGGTGTAGTTGAGCGCCGGCTCGTTGGCGATCACGCCGTCGTAGTCGGCCGGCCAGCGCTGGATGTAGCTCAGCGCGTCGCGCCCGCCGGTGGAGGTGCCGAGGAAATACGCGCGGTCCGGCGCGCGGCCGTAGCGCTGCCTGAGCAGCGCGAGCGCGGCGTCGTGGGTCTTCTTGAGGGTGTCCCCGCCGTAGTTGGCCAGCGCCTCGTCATTGGCGGCGAAGGTGCCGTCGGTGATGCTGCCGCTCTGGTGGCCGGAATCGTCGCCCCAGGTGGCGTAGCCGCGCGCCAGCGGCGCCGGGTCGTCCGGCAGCGCGAAGCGCACGGTCTCGGTGCCGTCGATCAGCTTGCCGTCGAAGCCGCCGCCGCCGAACTGGATGGCCTTGCCGTTCCAGGCCGTGGGCAGGTTGAGCGCGAAGTTGATGCTGGGCGCGCTGGCGTCCACGGGCCGGATCTGGCCGCGCACCGCGCAGTACTCGCCCAGCGTGTTGCCGGCGGCATCGGCGGCGATCAGCGTGGCCGAGGCCACCTGCACGCCGCCATTGGACAGCGCCAGCGCGGAAGCGGGCAGCGTGGCGCTGGCCAGCGCCGTGCAGGCATCCTGCGGCGACAGCGAGGGCGAGCCGGGATCCACCGGCGTGGCAGGCGAGCCGTTGCCCGCCGTGCCGCCCGGCACGGCCGGGCCGGCGCTGGCGGCATCGTCCCCGCCGCAGCCGCCGAGCAGCAGGCTGGCCGACAGCGCGGCAGCCAATACCGGCCACGCCAATGCGCGGCCGCAACGAACGGTCTTCATCTTGTCTCCTCCT
This sequence comes from Cupriavidus sp. WS, assembly GCF_000395345.1. Lineage (NCBI taxonomy): Bacteria > Pseudomonadati > Pseudomonadota > Betaproteobacteria > Burkholderiales > Burkholderiaceae > Cupriavidus > Cupriavidus sp. WS. The sequence goes on from NZ_AQPL01000273.1 coordinate 12,358, forward strand.
AGGCTCCCGGTTGAAATGGCCCGGGATGTGGAGCGAGACGGTAGCACCGCGCGGGGCGCAGGTAAAATATATGGAAATTGGCTTTTCCATATCCAACAGATATGGAAATGCGGCGGGGCCTGGCTTTTCGCGGTCTCCGGGGCGAGGAACGGAGCCGACGGTTTTTCCGGCACGGCGGCATTCGCAAGCGCCCGCCCTCTCCCCCGGCCCCTCTCACACTTCGCGGGAGAGGGGAGCAAACCCGCGGCTGACGAAGGTTTGCGGGGAATGCAGAGCGCCCCCGCGGGCAGCGGGTTTTCCGCTCAGTCGTCGCTGTTCGGCGGCAACTCGGGAAACAGCACCTCGGTGAAGCCGAACCGCGTGAAGTCCTTCACCCGCATCGGGTACAGGATCCCCTGCAGATGATCGCACTCGTGCTGCACCACGCGCGCGTGGAAATCCTCGGCCACGCGCTCGATGGGCGCGCCCATCATGTCGAAGCCGGTGTATTTCAGCCGCGTGAAGCGCGGCACCACGCCGCGCAGGCCGGGCACGGACAGGCAGCCTTCCCAGCCTTCTTCCTGCTCGTCGCCGAGCGGCGTCAGCACCGGGTTGATCAGCACCGTCTTGGGCACGGTCGGCGCGTCGGGGTAGCGCGGGTTGCGGTCGAAGCCGAAGATCACCACCTGCAGGTCCACGCCGATCTGCGGCGCGGCGAGGCCGGCGCCGTTGGCGTGGTCCATCGTGTCGAACATGTCGTCGATCAGCGTGCGCAGCTCGGGCGTGTTGAAGCGCGTGACGGGCCGCGCCACCTGCAGCAGCCGCGGATCGCCCATCTTGAGGATGTCGCGGATCATGATTGTTCTCCGTTGGGTTCTGCTTCGTTGGCGGCGCCGGCGAGCAGCGCCAGCATCGCGGCCTCGTCGAGCACCGTGACGCCGAGCGCGAGCGCTTTCTCCAGCTTGCTGCCGGCTTCGGCGCCGGCCACCACGTAATCGGTCTTCTTCGACACCGAGCCGGCCACCTTGGCGCCGGCGGCTTCCAGCTTGTCCTTGGCCTCGTCGCGCGACAGCGTCGGCAGCGAGCCGGTCAGCACGAAGGTCTTGCCGGCCAGCGGCGATTGCTCGACCTCGTCGGGCGCGGGCAGTTCGGCCAGCAGTTCGGCGCGCAGCGCCGAGAGATCGCGCAGCTGCCCGCGCGCGCCTTCGCGCCCGAGAAATTCCTGCAGCGAGGCCAGCGCGTCGGCCGGCAGCTTGCGCTCGGCCAGCCATTCGGCGCTGGCGTCGGCGAGCTGGTCCAGGCTGTCGAGGTCCTGCGCGAGCTGCTCGGCGCGCAGCGCCGTGAGCTTGGGCACGCCCAGCGCCGCCAGCAAGACCGGCAGCGCGAGCTTGTCGGCCAGCGCCGGCAGCGGGCGGCCGCCTTCGACCGGCACCACGCCGTAGCGCAGCAGGTCGTCGATGACCGTCTCGTTGCGCGGCTCCTTGAAGAATTCGTAGATCGACTCGGCCACCACCTCGCCCACGTCCGGCAGCACGCGCAGCAGCGGCAGCGGCGCGCGCCGCACCCAGGCCAGCCGGCCCAGCCAGTCGGCCAGGGTCTTGGCGGTGGACTCGCCGACGTGGCGCGCGCCGAGCGCGAACAGGAAGCGCGCCAGCGGCCGTTCCTTGCTGGCGGCGATGCCTTCGAGGATGTTGTCGGCCCACTTGGTGGCGATCTTGCCCTGCGCCACGGTCTCGGGCACCACGTCGTCGCGCTCGTCGGCCATGCGCTTGACGTCGAGGAAGTCGTCGCGCGTCAGGCGGTACAGGTCGGCCACGCTGGCGATGCGCTCGAACTCGACGAGGTTGTCGATGTGGCGCTCGCCCAGCCCTTCGATGTCCATCGCGCGGCGCGCGGCGAAATGCCGGATCGACTCCTTGCGCTGCGCCTTGCAGGTCAGCCCGCCGGTGCAGCGCGCCACCGCCTCGCCTTCCTCGCGCACCACGTGCGACTGGCACACCGGGCATTTGTCCGGCATGACGAAGCGGCGGTACGGCTCGGGCAGCTCCGCCGCGAGCGGATCGAATCCGGGCGGGCGCTGCTCCGCGACCACCGCCACCACTTCGGGAATCACGTCGCCGGCGCGCCGCACGATCACGGTGTCGCCGATCAGCACGCCCAGGCGCTCGATCTCGTCCTGGTTGTGCAGCGTGACGTTGGACACCATCGCGCCGCCGACGAACACCGGCGCCAGCCGCGCCACCGGCGTGATGGCGCCGGTGCGGCCGACCTGCACGTCGATGCCGAGCACGGTGGTGGTGCGCTCCTGCGCCGGGTACTTGTGCGCCACCGCCCAGCGCGGCTCGCGCGAGACGAAGCCGAGCCGGCGCTGCAGGTCGAGCCGGTTGACCTTGTAGACCACGCCGTCGATGTCGAACGGCAGGGCCTCGCGGCGCTCGCCGATCTCGCGGTGGAAGGCCACCAGCCCCTCGGCGCCCCGCACCACGCGGCGGTCCTTGTTGACCGGCAGGCCGAACGCTTCGAGCGCGTCGAGCATGCCGCTGTGCGTGGGCGGAATGTCCCAGCCCGCGGTCTCGCCCAGCCCGTAGGCGAAGAAGCGCAGCGGGCGCTGCGCGGCGATGGTCGAATCGAGCTGGCGGATCGCGCCGGCGGCGGTGTTGCGCGGGTTGACGAAGATCTTCTCGCCGGCCTCGCGCTGGCGCGCGTTGAGGCGGTCGAAATCGTCGCGGCGCATGTAGGCCTCGCCGCGCACCTCCAGCACCGGCGGCGCGTCGCCCTTGAGCCGCATCGGGATGCTCTTGATGGTCCTGACGTTGGCGGTGACGTCCTCGCCGTTGGTGCCGTCGCCGCGCGTGGCGGCCTGCACCAGCAGGCCGTTTTCGTAGCGCAGGCTCAGCGCGAGGCCGTCGAACTTGAGCTCGGCCATGTATTCCACCGGCGCGCCGTCCTCGCCCAGGCCGAGCTCGCGGCGCACGCGCGCGTCGAAGGCTTCGGCGCCGGTGCTCTCGGTGTCGGTCTCGGTACGGATCGACAGCATCGGCACGACGTGGCGCACCGTGGTGAAGGCCGGCAGCGCCTGGCCGCCCACGCGCTGGGTGGGCGAGTCGGGCGTCAGCAGCTCGGGATGCGCGGCCTCGATGGCCTGCAGCTCGCGGTACAGCGCGTCGTAGTCCGCATCGGGAATCGACGGTTCGTCGAGCACGTAATACCGGTAATTGTGGCGATCGATTTCCGCGCGCAGCCATGCGGCGCGCGCGGCGGGGGCATCGCCGGCGGGGG
>NZ_AQPL01000274.1:0-8845 GCF_000395345.1 Cupriavidus sp. WS
GCGGCGGGGGCATCGCCGGCGGGTGCGGGGGCTTGCGCCGCCGCACCGTCTTGCTTGGGACTCATATTGTGTTTCCGGACCCGCTGCCGATCAGCGGGCAAATATCACAGGCTGAACAGGCGCAGCGCCACCGGCGAGCCGGCCGGCATGCCGCGCGCGTCGAGCTTGTCGTAGAGCGCCTGCAACTGGCCGAAGATGGCGACGAAGGAGGCCTCGCTCAGCGGCCGCATGTTGTCGTCCACCAATTGTGCGCCCATGCGCTGCGCCAGGCTGTAGCCGTATTCGCACACGGTCTTGAACGGCTTGGTGGCCTGTGCCGCGGACGGCACGTCGAGCAGCAGCGTGATCTGGCGCCCGGCCTTGGCCGTGAGATCGTCGCGCAGGAAGTTGGTGTCGCCGAACTGCAGCGTGAACAGCGCGCGCTGCACGCCGTCCGCGCCCGCCTGGTAGCGCGTGAAGCGGGTGCCGTCGCGCGACAGCACCAGGCCGTCCTGGGTGGCCACGGTCTGCACGTAGGCGGCCGACCACGGCGCGCCGTCGGAAATCACGTTGACGCCGAGCTGCACGTCGCAGCCGGCGGCGAAGGCATCGAGCTCGCGGCCGTTGGCCACGGTCTCGCTCATGTCGGGCAGCTCGGCGGAGGCGTCGAGCGACTCGGCCAGCGCTTCCACCGCGTTGACGAACTCGGAGAATTCCAGCGCGTTGAGCGCGCCGCCGCGGTTGGCCAGTTGCACCGCCACCTGCAGGTCTTCGTACTGGTGGCCGGCGGTGACGGCTTCCCAGGCGTTGGCCTCGGCGCGCAGGCCTTCGAGGTGCACCTGCTTGGTCCCGGCGCGGCGCAGGCGGCCGGTCAGCGGCAGGATGCGGTCGCCGGACTGCTTGCGCTCCAGGTGCAGCGGCACGATGCAGTCGATCAGCGGATCGATCACGGCCGGCGCGGGCTGGCCCTCGGGCACCAGCGGCTCGGGCTGGAGCGGCGCGCGCGCGCTGCCGGCCTGCGCGCCGGCTTGCGCATGTGCCTCGGCGTGGGCCTCGGCATGGGCTTGCGCATGCGGTTCGGCGGCGCCGGCATCTTCGGCATGCCCGGCCGATTGTTCCGCGTCCGCGGTCTCGCCCTGCACCTCGGCGACATGGGCGGCATGGGCGGCATCCGTGGCATCGGCCGGCTTGTGCCGGGCAGCCTTGCCGGCGGCAGGCGAGGCGGCCAGCGCGACTTCGTCCGCCAGGCTCTGGTCGGCGTCGGCGGAACCCGCCGAGGCGGCCGCCATGCCGGCGGCCACCGAGGCCGCGTCCAGCGGCGAGGCCGACAGCGTGGGCTCGCGCCGCTCGGGCTGGCGGTCGGCGGCCGGCTCGTGCAGCCTGGCGTGGACTTCGGGCGTCACCGCCGGGCTGACCACCGGCTCGCGCATCGGCGGCAGGTCGTCTTCGGGCTGCAGCGCGCGCGGGCGGCGCGCCTTGCGGATCTGCCACTGGTTGTAGGCCACGACCAGCAGCAGCAGGACGATGCCTGCGACGATGAGGGCGGTCTGTAGCGTCATGCTGCCTCCGCCATCGAGATCGCTGCGTCCATGTCGACCGCGACGATGCGCGACACGCCTTGTTCCTGCATCGTCACGCCGATCAACTGGTGTGCCATTTCCATTGCGATCTTGTTGTGGGAAATGAAGACAAACTGGGTCTTGTCGGACATGCGCGCCACCATGTTGGCGTAGCGCTCCGTGTTGGCGTCGTCCAGCGGCGCGTCCACCTCGTCGAGCAGGCAGAACGGCGCCGGGTTGAGCTGGAACATGGCGAACACCAGCGCGATCGCGGTGAGCGCCTTCTCGCCGCCCGAGAGCAGGTGGATGGTGGAGTTCTTCTTGCCCGGGGGCTGCGCCATCACCTGCACGCCGGCGTCGAGGATTTCGTCGCCGGTCATGATGAGCTTGGCCTGGCCGCCGCCGAACAGCGACGGGAACAGCTCGCCGAAGTGGTGGTTGACCTGGTCGAAGGTGCCTTGCAGCATGGCCCGCGTTTCCTGGTCGATCTTGTGGATCGCGTCTTCCAGCGTGGTGATGGCGTCAACCAGGTCGGCCGACTGCGCGTCGAGGAAGGTCTTGCGCTCGCGCGCCGCGGCCAGTTCGTCGAGCGCGGCCATGTTGACGGGCCCGAGCGCGTTGATGGCGTTGTTCAGGCGCGTGACCTCGCCTTGCAGGTAGGACGGCTTGAGGTCCGGCGTGAGCTTCTCGGCCAGCACGGCCTCGTCGACCTCGGCGGTGGTGAGCTGCTCGGTGAACTGCTCCTGGTTCAGGCGCGCGGCCTGCTCCTTGAGCTGGTATTCGGTGATGCGGTCGCGCAGCGGCTGCAGGCTGCGCTCGGCGGCCAGGCGCTGGTCGTCGAACTGGCGCAGTTGCGCCGACAGCGCGTCGAGCTCGGTGCGCGCGGCCTGGAGCTTCTCCTCCTTCTCGGCGCGGCGCTCCAGCGCTTCCTGCAGGCCGGTGTGGGCGGTCTGCTCGTTGATGGTCTCCAGTTCGGCGCGCGCGTCCTCGAGCGACTGCTCGAGCCGCTCGGACTGGTCGGCGGCGGTCTGGATGTTGCGGCGCAGCTCCTCGATGCGGCTGGCCAGGTTGCGCTCGGCGAACAGCGCTTCCTGCGCGGCGCGCTCGAAATCGCGCAGCTGGTGGCGCGCCGACGACAGCTTGCTGTCGAGCGCCTCGAAGGCCATCTGGTGGTCTTCGTGGGTGGCCTGCATCTCGGCCAGCGCGGCGTCGTGCTGCTCGAAGCTGGCTTCGGATTCGGCGCGGATGGCGCGCTGCTCCTCGATCTGCGCGCGGATTTCTTCCAGTTCCTCGCGGATCTGGCCGCTGCGCGCGGCGTAGCGCTCCATCGCCTGCGACAGCTTGAGCACGTCCATCTGCAGCGCGTGCACGCGGCGCGTGGCCTGCTCGCTGCGGCTGCGCGCGTCGATCAGCAGCGCGCTGGCGTGCGTGTAGGCCGCGTCGGCGCGCACCGACTGGCTCCTGGCCTCGTCGGACAGCAGCATCTGCGCGCGCGCCTGCTTCTGCAGGTTCTCGATCTCCTGCTCGCGCGCCAGCATGCCGGCCTGCTCGGAATCGGCGGCGTACAACTGCACCGCGTTGCGCCCCACCAGGTGCCCTTCGGCCACCACGAAGCTGGCGCCCTCGGGCAGCGTGGCGCGCGCGGCCATCGCCTGGGCCATGTCGGTGGCGGTGTAGATGTCGGCCAGCCAGTCCTGCATCACGGCGCGGATGCCGGGCTCGGTGATCTGCACCAGCGCCATCAGCGGGCGCAGGCCGGCCGGGGTATCCTGCGGGCGCGCGGCCGGCGGCGGCGAATAGAAGGCCAGCTTGGCGGGCGGCGCGTCGGACAGGAAGGACTGGATCCAGTCCAGGTTGGAGACTTCGAGCGCGGCGAGCTTCTCGCGCAGCACGGATTCCAGCGCGTTTTCCCAGCCCGGCTCGATATGGAGCTTCTTCCACAGGCGCGGCAGCTCGGCCAGGCCGTGCTTTTCCAGCCACGGCTGTACCTTGCCTTCGGTCTGCACGCTTTCCTGCAACTGCTTGAGCGCGGACAGGCGCGCTTCCAGCGCGGCGATGGCGGCGGCCTCGCCCTGCACGCGCTCCTGCGCGGCGCGGCGCTCGCCGTCCAGGCGCGGCACGCTTTCCTCGGCGTCGGCCAGGATCGCCTGCGTTTCTTCCTGCACGGCTTCCTGCTCGGCCAGCTCGGCGCGCAGTTCTTCAAGACGGATTTCGTCGGGGCGGTCGAGGCCCTTTTCCTCGCCGGACAGGCGCTCGCGGCGCTGCTCGAGCTGCTGCAGCATCTGGTCGGCGCTGCGCTGCTGCGCGGCTTCGAGCTTGAGCGCCTGCTCGGCCTGCATGATGCTGGCGCGCTGCTCGTTGGACAGCGCCTGGGCGTCGCGCCACTGGGCTTCCAGCGTGGGCAGCTCGTCGGTCTTGTGCGCCACGGCTTCCTGCGCCTCCACCGTGCGGCCCTCGGCCACGGCGAGCTCCTCCTCGGCCCGCGCGAGGTCGTCGGTGGCCTGCTCGGACTTGCCCTGCCACTGCTCGCGCTGCGCGGTGAGCGCGGCGATCTGCGCCTGCACGCGGTTGCGCGACTCGACCACGTAGCGGATCTCGGCCTCGAGCTTGCTGACTTCGCCGTTGGCCTCGTACAACGCGCCCTGCGCGCTGTGCATATTGTCGGATGCCGCGTAATGCGCGGCGCGCATGGTTTCGAGCTCGGCCTCGACGTGGCGCAACTGCGCGGTCTGCGCCTCGAGGTCGATCTGGGCCTGCTCGATGGCGCGCTGGTGGCGTTCCTGCTCGGCCTGCGCCTCGCGCTTGCGCAGCAGCCACAGCAGGTGCTGCTTTTCCTCGCCGTCGGCCTGCAGGGTCTTGAAGCGCTGGGCCACCTCGGCCTGGCCTTCGAGCTTCTCGAGGTTGGCGCCGAGCTCGCGCAGGATGTCCTCGACGCGGGTCAGGTTCTCGCGGGTGTCGGACAGGCGGTTCTCGGTCTCGCGGCGGCGTTCCTTGTACTTGGACACGCCGGCGGCTTCCTCGAGGAAGATGCGCATGTCATCGGGCTTGGCCTCGATGATGCGCGAGATCATGCCCTGCCCGATGATGGCGTAGGCGCGCGGGCCCAGGCCGGTGCCCAGGAAGATGTCCTGGATGTCGCGCCGGCGCACCGCCTGGTTGTTGATGTAGTACGAGGAGGTGCCGTCGCGCGTGAGCACGCGCTTGACGGCGATCTCGGCGTACTGGCTCCATTGCCCGGCGGCGCGGCCGTCGGGATTGTCGAACACCAGCTCCACGCTGGCGCGCCCGGCCTGCTTGCGGGCGGTCGAGCCGTTGAAGATGACGTCCTGCATGGACTCGCCGCGCAGCTCGGAAGCGCGTGACTCGCCCAGCACCCAGCGCACCGCATCGATGATGTTCGATTTGCCGCAGCCGTTGGGACCGACGATGCCGACCAGCTGGCCGGGCACTTGAAAATTGGTGGGATCGACGAAGGACTTGAAGCCCGCCAGTTTGATCGAGGACAGTCGCACGGTTGGTCGTGGGGTATCTAGGGTATTGCAGCGTTCAGGGAGGCCGGGCCAGCGCAGAGGCGGGCGGCGCGGGCCGCATTGGGGCGCGCGCCGGGCTCTTGTGCCCGATAGTTGGCGCTAATCATACCATCGCCCCTTCCGCGCCCGGGCGCTTTCAGGGACCTTTCAGCGACCTTTCGGCGCCGCGGAAGAGGCCGTTTCCCCGGCGGCTTTGCACCCCTTCCGATTCACTTTGTGCGGTCCGCGCCCTACACTCAGAGCAGACATCGCGCGCCCGGCGCGGGCCGCCCGTGCGTGGCGGCAACGCACGGCGCGGAACCGGCGGGAAACTTCCGAGGGTTAGTGCTAGTCTCTCCCTTGTCAGCGTGATCCCTGATGCCCATTGCAGTCAGCCCACTAGTCAGCCCCCGTTGCAGTCAGCCCCATTGCAGTCAACCCCTGTCCGGCGGGCAGGTGACGCAGACGGCGTCTCCGGCCCAACGCGGAGCCCTGCTCCGCGCTTCTCCTGGGAGTGTTCAGCATGACCGCCTCTATTCCGGCGAACTCAGACGAAAGCGTGACCGGCCCCGCCGCCGGCGATGCAAGAAAACGGATGCCCTGGTCCATCGGCGAGATCGACTTCGCCGCCATCGACGTGGCGCGCGTGCGCCCGGACCGCGAACTGTTCTACCTGCTGGTGTCCGCCTCCTTCGTCGAGAGCGGCTCCGACACCTACGCCGGCAACCTCGCCACCTACTACGCCGCCAACCCGGAAGCCTCCGGCTGGCTGGCCGAGCACTGGGAAGCCGAGGAGCTGCAGCACGGCCTGGCGCTGCGGCGCTATGTCGAGCACGTGTGGCCCGAATTCGACTGGGAGCGCGGCTACGCGCGCTTCTTCGAGGAATACCGCCACACCTGCTCGGTCGACAACTTCGAGCCCTCCGAAGCGCTGGAGATGGCCGCGCGCTGCGTGGTCGAGACCGGCACCGCGGCGCTCTACCGCTCGCTCGAGCAGGCCAGCGACGAGCCCGTGCTGCGCGACCTGACGCGCCGCATCGCCAACGACGAGGTGCGCCACTACAAGCATTTCTACCGCTACTTCAACACCTTCAACGGCGTCGAGCGGCTCGGCCGCTGGCGCGTGCTGGGCGCGCTGGTGCGCCGCCTGCTGGAAATCAAGAACGAGGACGCGGAGATCGCGCTGCGCAACGTGCTGCGCATCGAGCGCGGCACCGAGGACATTCCGCAGAAGGACGTGCGCCGGCTCAATTCCCGCGTCAGCGCGGTGATCCGCCGCAACCTGCCGATCGAGATGACGGTGAAGATGCTGCTGCGCCCGCTGGACCTGCACGCCGGCGTCGAGCGCGCCATCCGCAAGCCGCTGGTGGCGCTGGTGTCACGGGCCGTGCTGCACTGAACGCGGCCCGGCGCCCGCCCTATTGGAAACAGGGACAGATGCGGCGGGCAGGTTACGCATGAACGCGGAAAAGACCGCCGGCATGGCGGCCGGTCGATGACGGCAAAGGAAAAACGGCAGGGAAAATGCGGGAGGGAACGGGCCGCGGCCACTTGGGCGGGCCGGCCGGAAAAGCCCGCCAGGCCCGCGCCCCGCGCGCGGGAACGCCCGCCAATCCTCTATAATGTCCGGCTTTGAGCCTTGGCCCTGGCGGCCCGAACCTGACCGTGAACCCCCGACTCGACCTGCTCCAGCCCTACCCGTTCGAGAAACTGCGCGTGCTGGTGGCCAACGTGAAGCCGAACGCCGCGTTGCCCGCGATCAGTTTCGGTATCGGCGAACCCAAGCATCCCACGCCCGCGTTCATCAAGCAGGCGCTGGCGGACGCGCTCGGCGGGCTGGCGAATTATCCCACGACGGCCGGTTCCGACGCCCTGCGGCAGTGCATCGCCGCGTGGCTCCAGCGCCGCTACGGCCTGCCCGCGGTCAACCCGGCCACCGAGGTGCTGCCCGTGACCGGCTCGCGCGAGGCGCTGTTCGCGTTCGCCCAGACCGTGGTCGACGCCAGCCGCCCCGGCGCGCTGGTGCTGTGCCCGAACCCGTTCTACCAGATCTACGAAGGCGCGGCGCTGCTGGCCGGCGCCACCCCGGTGTTCGCCAACAGCGACCCGGCGCGCAACTTCGCCCCGGCCTTCGACCGCATTCCGGCCGAGACCTGGGCCCGCGTGCAACTGGTCTACGTGTGCTCGCCCGGCAACCCGACCGGCGCGGTGCTGTCGCTCGACGACTGGCGCGAACTGTTCGCGCTGTCGGACCGCCACGGTTTCGTGATCGCCTCCGACGAGTGCTATTCGGAAATCTATTTCAAGGAAGGCGAGCCGCCGCTGGGCGCGCTCGAAGCCGCGCGCAAGCTGGGCCGCGCCGAGGGCGCGCATCCGTTCGAGCGGCTGATGATGTTCTCCAGCCTGTCCAAGCGCTCCAACGTGCCGGGCCTGCGCTCGGGCTTCGTGGCCGGCGACGCCGCCCTGCTGAAGAAATTCCTGCTATACCGTACCTATCACGGCGGCGCCATGAACCCGGCGGTGCAGGCCGCCAGCGTGGCGGCCTGGAACGACGAGGCCCACGTGCGCGACAACCGCGCCGCCTACGTGCGCAAGTTCGCCGAGGTCACGCCGATGCTGGCCGAGGTGCTGGACGTGGCCCTGCCCGACGCCGGCTTCTACCTGTGGGCCGACGTCTCGCGCACCGGCCTGAGCGACACCGAATTCGCCACCCGCCTGCTGGCCGAGCAGAACGTCACCGTGCTGCCCGGCAGCTACCTGGCGCGCGAGGCCGGCGGCGTCAATCCCGGCGCCAACCGCGTGCGCATGGCGCTGGTGGCCACGCCCGAGGAATGCCTGGAAGGCGCGCGCCGCATCGTCGCCTTCTGCCGCTCGCTCGGCTGAACGCCGCGCCCTCGGATTTCACCGTAGACAACGATCAACCACTGAAAACACGCATATGACGCAAGCACTGCAAGCCCTGATCGACCAGGCATGGGAAGACCGCGCCAGCCTCTCGCCCAAGTCGGCTCCCAACGACATCCGCGAAGCCGTGGCCAACGTGATCGGCCAGCTCGACGCCGGCGCGCTGCGCGTGGCCGAGAAGCAAGGCCGCGACTGGGTCGTCAACCAGTGGATCAAGAAGGCCGTGCTGCTGTCGTTCCGCCTGGAAGACAACGCGCCGATGAGCGCCGGCGGCTTCGCCCAGTTCTACGACAAGGTGCCGACCAAGTTCGCCGGCTGGAGCGCCGACGACTTTGCCCGCGGCGGCTTCCGCGTGGTGCCCCCGGCCGTGGCCCGCCGCGGCTCGTTCATCGCCAGGAACGCGGTGCTGATGCCCTCCTACGTCAACATCGGCGCCTACGTCGACGAAGGCACGATGGTCGACACCTGGGCCACCGTCGGCTCGTGCGCGCAGATCGGCAAGAACGTCCACCTGTCCGGCGGCGTCGGCATCGGCGGCGTGCTCGAGCCGCTGCAGGCCAACCCGGTCATCATCGAGGACAACTGCTTCATCGGCGCGCGCTCGGAAGTGGTCGAGGGCGTCATCATCGAGGAGAATTCGGTGATCTCGATGGGCGTGTATCTCGGCCAGTCGACCAAGATCTACGACCGCGAAACCGGCGAGGTCCACTACGGCCGCGTGCCGGCGGGCTCGGTCGTGGTGGCCGGCAACCTGCCCTCCAAGGACGGCAAGTACAGCCTGTACTGCGCCGTGATCGTCAAGAAGGTGGACGCGCAGACCCGCGCCAAGACCAGCCTGAACGACCTGCTGCGCGGCGACTGATCGCGCCTTGCCCGGAGCGGCGGCGGGAGGAT